>NZ_QAIJ01000029.1:0-17077 GCF_003060985.1 Stenotrophomonas sp. HMWF023 | reverse complement strand
GGCAGAAGCTCTCGTGGAATTTCTCGGTCTGCAGCCACAGATAGCCATCGCTGTCCGGAGCGAGGTTCGGCGCAGCCTCGGGCAGCTGCTGCTGGGTGATGGCACCGGGGCTTTCGCCGGCGTCGGGTGCAAACGCGGCGATGTAGACCAGCCCCACCACGTTCTGTTCGTTGCCAGCTTCGGTAATCACCGCGCCACCATAGGAGTGCCCCACCAGCAGCACCGGCCCTTCGATCTGGCGGATCATCTGGCGGGTGCGTCCTACATCGTCGGCCAGCGACGTCAGTGGCAGCTCCACCGCGTGCAGGTCAGTGAGGCCACGCTGGTCGAGTTCGAGGATCACCTTGGCCCAATGGGCGGCACCGCCCCAGAAGCCGTGAACCAGGATCACAGTGGGCTTGCTCATGTTGCAGTTCTCCTACGTTGGATGGGATGTTGCGCAGGTGGCAGCGGATGCGACCATCGCGTTCTTCACCAGACTACGGATCGCCCGGTTGAACGGCGATGCCCAGACTCCGGAAAACCATGCCAAGACTCCACGACACCCTCGCGCTGCACGCCGGATCCGATGCTCTCTTCGCGATCTTCCAGTCCGCCCGCATGCACGGCGGCGACGTCGCCCGTCAGCAGGTTTGTCCAGGGCAGTCGTTGAACCTCCCTGCCGGCGATGGCTGCTTCCACTTCATCGAACAGGGAACGCCGCAGCTTCACGCGGGCAGCGGTGCCGTGCTGCTGCAGACCGGAGACCTGGTGCTGATGCCGCATGGCCGCGCGCACCGCATCGACTGCCCTTCCGGTTCGGCCGGTGAGGTACTGTTGACCCGGGCCACCTTCGGATTCAGTGGCCCCGGCAGCAGCCTGTTGCTGGATGCCCTGCCCGGCTGGCTTCACGTTCCCGGCGTGGACAGGATGCCCACGGGATTCCCGGCCAGTTCCACCGACTGGATGGCGGTGACCCTTGCTTCAGTCCAGACCGAGGCCGCCCACCCCAGCCTGGGCAGCGGCCTGATGCTGTCGCGGCTGCTCGACCTGCTTTTCGTCTGGACCCTGCGCTACTGGCTGGGCACCAGTGCCGCGGAAAACTGCGAGCGCCTGCACGCGCTGGCCGATCCGCTGGTCGGGCGCGCCTTGACCCTCATGCAGGCGCGGCCGAGTGCGCCCTGGACCGTGGAAAGCCTTGCCTCGGCCTTGAACCAGTCACGTTCGGGTTTCGCGCAGCGCTTTACCCTCGCGACCGGGACAACCCCCATGCGCTACCTCGCCGGCTGGCGGCTGCAGTTGGCGGCACAACTGCTGCGCAGCGGCAATCGCCGCATCTCACAGATTGCGGGCGAAGTGGGCTATGAATCCGAGCCGGCATTCAGCCGCGCATTCCGTCGCCACTTCGGCGTGAGCCCGAACCGCTATCGCCAACACGGGCCGGCGGCCAACAGCTGGATCGGCGAGGACTGAGCGCGTGCGGTCATTGGGGGAAATCCCTCATCGTGCGTACGCATCGCTCTGGCTAAGCTGAGCACTCTCTTCTGCAGGAGGTCCGCATGAACACGTCAGAGCCCAGCCGTCAGCCCAGCCCCGATCCGGCCGAGCGCGATGCGTTTTTCCCGTCGCCGTACTCGCTGTCCCAGTTCACTTCAGCAACCACCGACCTGTCCGGCGCGGACTATCCAGACGCCCGCCGTGACGGACGCTGGAAGGTGCTGATGATCGCCGCCGACGAACGTTATCTGCCGACCGCCAACGGCCATCTGTTCTCCACCGGCAACCATCCGGTGGAGACGCTGCTGCCGATGTATCACCTGCACAAGGCCGGCTTCGAAATCGACGTGGCCACGCTGTCGGGCAACCCGGTGAAGTTTGAATGGTGGGCGTTCCCGCGCGAGGACCGCGAGATCGGCGGCCTGTACGAGCGCTACGAGTCCCGCTTCCGCCAGCCTCTGCAGCTGGACGACGTGGCGGGCGCACTCGATGCCGGTTCGGACTATGCCGCGGTGTTCATTCCCGGGGGGCATGGTGCATTGATCGGCCTGCCGGAAAGCCGTGCAGTGAAGACCACCCTGCAGTGGGCGATGGACAACCAGCGTCACATCATCACCCTCTGCCACGGCCCTGCCGCGCTGCTGGCGGCCGGCGTGGATGAAGCCGATGGCGGCTCATTGTTCCGCGGCCATCGGATCTGCGCCTTCCCCGATGCGATGGACCGACAGACACCGGATATCGGCTACATGCCTGGTCAGTTGCCCTGGTTCTTCGGTGAGCGCCTGGCCCAGCAGGGCGTGCAGATCGTCAACGAGGGTATCGATGGCAGCGTGATGCAGGACCGCCTGCTGCTGACCGGAGACAGCCCGCTGGCGGGCAATGCGCTGGGCAAGCTGGCCGCACGCACCCTGCTGGATGCGCTGGCGACGCGCTGAGAGGACAGGCACTTCCTGCCGGCGCAGGCTGCGTGCTACACAGGACCGCACCTGTGTTCTGCTGCAGGTGTGGCGCCGGCACGCTGTTGCCAGCGGCGGTCGGCAGTCATTGCATCAATGGAGTCTGGTAGCACCCACGACAACAAGGAGCGTGTTCGATGATGCTGCACAAGAAACTGTTCGCGTGTTCATTCGGTGCCGTGCTGGCGCTTGCTGCGCTGTTGCCTTCAGCGCCGGCAAATGCCGCCGAAGAGGTCGGCCTGCAGGAAGAGTGCGTGCCCTTCCGTGCCGGCTTCGGCATCCACCAGCGTTGCACGCTGTACGTGGTCTATGACGATGGCACCCGCGTGGCCAGCGACCACTACAACCGCGACGAGAACGGGATGATGTACGACCCCTGATCGCCCAGCGGCATCTGCCGGGCGGTCGCACGCCGTCCGCCCGGCACCTTTGCAGCCGCCCGTCCCGGCATACCGCTGCCCTTGCCTTCCATGGCATCCTCCATGAAACCGCTTTCATGGAATGGAGGGATTCCACGATGTTGTCATGCTTCCGCACGTCAGCGCTCTGCGCACTCCTGGCTTTTGCACTGCCCGCCGTTACCTGGGCAGCCTCGCCCGCGCCGTTGAAAGTGATGTCCTTCAACGTGCGTACGCCCGCCGACACCGACCCTGGCAAGCGCTGGCAAGATCGCCGCGAAGCGATGGTCAAGGTGATCCAGCAGGCGCACCCGGCAGTGATCGGCACCCAGGAACTGGTGCTGGAGCAGGCCAACTACCTGGCCGAGCACCTGCCCGACTATCGCTGGTTCGGCGAAGGCCGGCGCGGTGGCAGTGGCGACGAACACATGGGCGTGTTCTACGACAGCAAGGTGCTGGCGGTGGAAGAATCCGGCAACTTCTGGCTGTCCGATACGCCCGAGGTCGCAGGCAGCATCAGCTGGGGCAACCTGTTCCCGCGCATGGTCACCTGGGCGGTGTTCCGTCGCCTGGAGGATGGCCGCTGCTTCTACTTCATGAACACCCACCTGCCCTACCGCGACGAGGACGAACCGCGGCGGATCAAGGGCGCCGAACTGATCGCCGCGCGCGTGGCCGCGCTGCCTTCCAATCTGCCGGTGGTGCTGACCGGTGACTTCAACAGCGAGCCCGGCGGCGGCACCTATCAGGCCTTCACCCGGGTGCTGCAGGACACGCGCACCCAGGTCAAAACACCGCAGGGTCCGCGCCTGACCTTCCACGACTTCACCGGCACGGCGACTTCGCAGCTGGACTGGGTGCTGGTGCGCGGCTTCCACGCGCGCAGCTTCCTCACCGATGACCGCCGCATCGATGGCGTGCTGCCCTCCGACCACTTCCCGCTGGTCGTTGAACTGGACTGGCCGAAACACTGAGCACTGCAGCGACCCTCGCTACGGCGGGGGTCGCTTGCCCAGCAGGCGGTACAGCGCCTGGTGCTGGTCGCGCGCCTGGCAGATGCGTGCACCGACGGCCAGGAACACCGCAATGCCGACAAGGCCAATACCCAGCATTGAATCCGGTAGGCGCAGGAAGCCGATCACCGCAGCCATCGCCGCCAACACCAGCAGCATCACCACGGCCACCGACAGGCCGGCCCCCGGCAGGCCGGGATCGCCCAGCAGCGTCCGTTGGGCCGATTGCTTCTGTTCGCTCATGTCCCGTCCTCCCTTGGTTTCCTCACTAGTTACACGGTGGGCCGCAGTTCCGGCAGAGTCAGAAACGTCATGACCGCGACAACGCGCGCGGCGGCGCACGCGCTACCCTGCCGGCACCCTCATTGAGCGGAGACGGCACATGACCCATCGCAGCCGACTGGCCGGTTTCATCATCGATTGCCAGGACACGCCTGCCGCAGACAGCGCCCGCTTCTGGGCCGCAGCGCTGGGCCTGCAGGCTGAGCCCGCCCGTGCCGAAGGCGACGCAGAGTACGCCGACCTGACAGGTGCGCCGGCAGGCTTGAACGTGGAGGTGCAGCGGGTCGATCACCCGTCAAGGGTGCATCTGGATATCGAAAGCGACGACATCGACGCCGAGGCCGAAAGGCTGGAAAAACTCGGTGCGCGCCGGGTCGGTTTCGTCAAACGCTGGTGGGTGATGGAAGCGCCCACCGGTCATCGTTTCTGCATCGTGCGCATGCGCGATCACGATGCCCCGGCCAACCTCTGGCCATAGCGAAAAAAGGGAACGGAAGCAGATGCTCCCGTCCCCTGTCGATCAGCGCGCCTGGGCCACGCTCGGCGCCTGCGGTGACTGTCCCCAGCCACCCAGTGCCTTGTACACGCCCACCACGCTGACGTTGACCTCCGATTCGGCGGCCGCCAGTGCATCATCGGCCACCAGCTGCGTGCGCTGCGCGTCAAGCAGGGTCAGGAAGTCTTCCGAGCCCTCGCGGTAGCGGATCTGCGCCAGCGATTCGGCACGTCGCGCCGCCTGCGCCTGCTCGACCACGATGGCCAGTCGCGCCTGCTGCTTGGAATAGCGGGTCAACGCGTTTTCGGTGTCTTCCAGCGCCAGCAGCACGGCCTGCTCGTACTGCGCGGCTACGCCTTCGGCCTCGGCCTTGCTGGCACGCAGGCGTGCCTTGACCGTGCCGAAGTCGAATGCCGCCCAGCTCAGCGACGGGGTCAGCGACCAGGCCTTGTTGTTGCCGTTGACCAGGCCACTGGCATCGCCGCCAAGGAAGCCGACGAAACCAGACAGCGACAGCCGCGGGAACAGATCGGCGGTGGCGACGCCGACACGTGCGGTGGCGGCAGCCAGGCGACGTTCGGCGACCCGCACGTCGGCACGCTGACGCAGCAGTTCGCGGGTATCACCCAGCGGCAATGCCTTGGCAAACGCCGGTACTTCGTGCGGCGCCAGCATTGCGGTCAACACTTCCGGGCGCTGCCCAAGCAGCACGGCAAGCCGGTTGCGCGACTGCGTCTCGGCCACTTCCAGCAGCGGGATGTCGGCCTCGATGGCCTTCAACCGTGCGCGGCTGCTCTGCACGTCCAGCTCGCTGCCGGCACCCAGTTCCCAGCGTGCCTCGGTCAGCCGCTGCGTATCGCGCAGGTTGACCAGGGTGCGCTGGGCTACCGCTATGCGCTTCTGGGTACCACGCAACTCGAAGTAGTTGCGTGCCACTTCGGCAGCGATCAGCACCTGCGCGTCGGCGAGGTTGGCCTGCTCGGCGTCCAGGTCGGCACGCGCGGCCTCTGCAGCACGGCGCTTGCGGCCGAACAGATCCAGCTCCCAGCCCGCATCGAAGCCGAGCTGGTAGCTTTCACTGAACACCCGCTGCCCACCCAGCTGCGGATCGGGTTGCTTGCGACGATCGTAGCTGCCGCCAGCGGTAACGTGTGGCGCCTGGTCGAAGCGGCTCTCGACGAACACTGCACGGGCCTGGCTGACACGGGCGACAGCCACGCGCAGGTCCAGGTTGTCCGACAGCGCGCCGTGCACCAGTTCTTCAAGCACCGGATCATCGAACTGCGCCCACCAGCTGGCCACCGGTGAGGTGGTGCTGAAGACCGGCTGCTGCGCGCCCTGCAGGACGACGGGCTCCTGCACCGGTGCTTTGTAGTTGGGGCCGACGCTGACACAGCCCGCCAGCACCAGGCTGGAGACGGCCATCGCCAGGGTGCGGATCACCATGGCAGCACCTCGCCCAGGTAGGTGAAGCTGCCGCTGGCGCCAGACTCGCCGATCAGCGACATCTGCACGCTGGAGCGTGCGCCCTCGGCGATTTCGATCTCGCCGTTGCCACCGTTCATATCGGTTTTCACGTAGCCGGGGTGCACGGTGTTGACCTTGATCGGCGTGCTGCGCAGCTCATGGGCCAGGGCCAGGGTCCAGCTGTTCACCGCGGCCTTGGACGCGTTGTACGCCGGGATCTTGAAGTCGTAGATGCCCGAGGTCGGATCGGCATGCAGCGTCTGCGAGCCGAGCATGCTGGAGACGTTGACGATGCGGCCGGACTTGGCCTGCTTGATCAGCGGCAGGAAGGCCTGGGTCACTGCCACCAGCGCGTACACGTTGGTGTCGAAGGTGCGACGCCAGGTGTCCAGCGACTGCTCCGACGGCAGCTGTGCCGGGTTCTCGATCATGATGCCGGCGTTGTTGACCAGGATGTCCAGACGGCCATGGCGCTGACGCACCTGCTCGACCGCCTCGGCGATGCTGGCGCCATCGTTGACGTCCAGCTGCAGTGCCTCCACCGGCAGGCCTTCTGCCTGCAGCTTCAGTGCCAGTTCGACAGCGGTCTCGCGCTTGCGCCCGGCCAGCAGCGTATGCACGCCGGCCTGCGCCAGCTGGCGCACGGTTTCCAGGCCGATGCCGCGGGTTGCGCCGGTGACCAGCGCGATCTTGTTCTGATGGGTGTTCATGGATTCATTGCCTTGGTAGGGGGAAGCGGGCGCCGGTGGTTGCCGGCGCCGCTGTTTTCCATGTCAGTGGTGGATGGTCGGCTCGCCGTGCTGCACCAGCTGGCCACCACCGTTGCGGGTGACGAACTTGCGCAGTGCCACGTAGAACACCGGGGTCAGGAACAGGCCGAACAGGGTCACGCCCAGCATGCCGGCGAACACGGTGATACCGGTCACCGAGCGCACTTCGGCGCCAGCACCATGCGACAGCACCAGCGGCACGGTGCCGGCGATGAAGGCGATGGAGGTCATCACGATCGGGCGCAGACGCAGGCGGCAGGCTTCCAGTGCCGCCTCGACGATGCCCTTGCCGCCCATTTCCAGCTCTCTGGCGAACTCGACGATCAGGATCGCGTTCTTGCACGCCAGGCCCATCAGCACCACCAGGCCGACCTGCACGAACACGTTGTTGTCGCCGCCGGTCATCCACACGCCGAACAGCGCGGACAGCAGGGTCATCGGCACGATCAGGATCACCGCCAGCGGCAGCGACCAGCTTTCGTACAGCGCGGCCAGCACCAGGAACGCCAGCATGATCGCCACCGGGAACACGATGAAGGCCGCCTTGCCCTGGGTCGCCTGCTGGTAGCTCAGGTCGGTCCATTCGGTCGCCATGCCCACCGGCAGCACCTTGGCGGCGATGGCGGTGAGGTTGTTCATCGCTTCGGCCGAGGACAGCACACGCGGGTCGGCTTCACCGGCCAGGTCAGCGGCCGGGTAGCCGTTGAAGCGCAGCACCGGGTCCGGACCGTAGGTTTCCTTGACGGTGACCATCGAGCCGATCGGCACCATCTCGCCACGATCGTTGCGGGTGCGCAGCTTGCCAATGTCCTCGACGCTGTCACGGAACTGGCCATCGGCCTGTGCGATCACCTGCCAGGTACGCCCGAACTGGTTGAAGTCGTTGACGTAGGCCGAACCCAGGTAGGTCTGCAGCGTGTCGAACAACTCGGTCAGCTGTACGCCCTGCGCCTTGGCCTTGACACGGTCCACCTCGGCATCCAGCTGCGGCACGTTGGCCTGGTAGCTGGTGATCGGGAAGGCCATGCCCGGGGTCTGCGCAACCGCACCCTGCATCGACTGCACCGCGTTCTGCAACGCGCCATAGCCGAGGTTGCCACGGTCCTGGATGAACATCTGGTAGCCGTTGCCGTTACCGAGGCCGAGAATCGGCGGCGGCATCATGGCGAAGGCGAACCCTTCCTGCAGGCCTGCGATCTTCTGGTTGATCTCGGCATTGATCTGCGCTGCGGTGCGGCCATGGCGCTCGCTGAACGGCTTGAGCGGAATGAACGCAACACCGGTGTTGGGCGTGTTGGTGAACTGCAGGGCATTCAGGCCCGGGAACGAGATGGTGTGGGCCACACCGTCGGTTTCCTGGGCGATCTTGGCGACCTTGCGCAGCATTTCATCGGTACGCGCGATCGACGAACCCTCCGGCAGCTTCACACCGGCAATCAGGTACAGCTTGTCCTGGGTCGGAATGAAGCCCGGCGGCACCAGCTTGAAGATGAAGCCGGTACCGACCAGCAGCACCGCGTACACCACGAACACCGCACCACGACGGCCGAGGATCTTCGACACGCCACGCTCGTACTTTTCCGAGCTGGACTTGAAGAAGCGGTTGAACGGACGGAACACCCAGCCGAACAGACGGTCGATGATGCGGGTCGGGGCATCCTTCGGCGCGCCATGCGGCTTCAGCAGGCGGGCAGCCAGGGCCGGCGACAGGGTCAGCGAGTTGATCGCCGAGATCACCGTGGAAATGGCGATGGTGACCGCGAACTGCTTGTAGAACTGACCGGTGACGCCCGACAGGAACGCCATCGGCACGAACACCGCACACAGCACCAGCGCGATGGCGATGATCGGCCCGGACACTTCGCGCATCGCCTGATGCGCAGCGGCCAGCGGGGTCAGGCCTTCTTCGATGTTGCGTTCAACGTTTTCCACCACCACGATCGCGTCATCGACCACGATGCCGATCGCCAGCACCAGGCCGAACAGGCTCAGCGTGTTGATCGAGAAGCCCAGCAGGTACAGCGCGCCGAACGTACCGACGATCGACACCGGCACCGCGATGAGCGGGATGATCGAGGCACGCCAGGTCTGCAGGAACAGGATCACCACCAGCACCACCAGCGCGATGGCTTCCAGCAGGGTGGAGACCACCGCCTTGATCGAGTCGCGCACGAAGATGGTGGTGTCATACACCGCCTCATACTTCACGTCGACCGGCATGGTCTTCTGCATCTCGTCCATGCTGGCCATCACCGCATCGCGGATTTCCAGCGCGTTGGCACCGGGGGCCTGGAAGATGCCGATACCCACCGCGTTCTTGCCGTCCAGCTGCGAGCGCAGCGTGTAGTCGCCGGCACCCAGTTCAACCCGGGCCACGTCCGACAATCGCACCACTTCACCGTCGGCGCCACTCTTGAGCACGATGTCGCCGAACTCCTGTTCGCTGCGCAGGCGGCCCTGGGCGTTGATCAGGGTCAGGAACTGGCTGTTGGGCATCGGCTCGGCGCCGAGCTGGCCGGCCGAGACCTGCACGTTCTGCTCGCGCATGGCGCGCACCACATCGCTGGCGGTCAGGCCGCGCGAGGCAACCTTGTCCGGGTCCAGCCAGGCGCGCATGGCGTAGTCACCGCCGCCGAAGATCTGCGCATCGCCCACGCCCTGGATACGTGCCAGCGCGTCCTTGACGTGCAGGCGGGCGTAGTTGCGCAGGTACAGGGTGTCGTACTTGCCGTTGGGCGAGGTCAGGTGCACCACCATCAGGAAGGTGGGCGACTGCTTCTGGGTGGTCACGCCTTGCCGGCGTACGTCCTCGGGCAGTCGCGCCTGGGCCTGGGCGACACGGTTCTGCACCTTCACCGCCGCTTCGTCCGGATCGGTGCCCGGGCGGAAGGTGATGGTCATCTGCAGCACGCCGTCAGAGCCGGCCACCGACTTGAGGTAGATCATGCCCTCAACGCCGTTGATGGCTTCCTCAAGCGGGGTGGCCACGGTTTCGGCGATCACCTTGGGGTTGGCGCCCGGATAGACGGTGCGTACCACTACCGACGGCGGCACCACTTCGGGGTACTCACCGATGGGCAGCATCGGAATCGAGATCAGGCCGGCGGCGAAGATCACGATCGACAGCACCGCCGCGAAGATCGGCCTGTCGATGAAGAAACGGGAAAAGTCCATGGAAGAATTCCTGGAAAAGGCCGTCGGCGGGCAACAGCCGCCCTGCCCCTCACCAATCTGGTGAAGGCAGTGACGGCTGCCGCTGGCACCGGCAGCTAAGCGGGTACGCGAATCAGGAGACGGCGGATCAGTGGTTCAGTGCGGCAGTTGCATCGCGACCCGGCGCCGGCGCAGCGGTGGGCTGCATCGCCACCGCCTTCGCCTGCACCGGCATACCGGGCATGAAGACCTTCTGCACGCCATCGATGATCACCTTGTCACCGGCGGCCAGACCCTGCTCGACGATGCGCAGGCCTTCGGCGGTGCGGCCAAGCTGGATGTCGCGGCGCTGGGCCTTGCCATCCTTGTCGACCACGTAGACGTACTTGCGGTCCTGGTCGGTCAGCACGGCCTTGTCGTCGATCAGCATGGCCTGGAACTGGCCACTGCCGAGCAGCTGCACGCGGGCGAACAGGCCCGGGGTGAACTGGCGGTCGGCGTTGTCCAGCAGCGCGCGGACGCGGATGGTGCCGGTGCTGCGGGTCACTTGGTTGTCGAGGAAGTCGACCTTGCCCGTGTGCGGGTAGCCTTCTTCACCCGACAGACCGACCTTCACCGGCAGCTCGCTGTCGCGCTCGCTCGGGCGCTCGCCCTTGCGTGCCATCTGTGCGTACCGCAGGAAGGTGCTTTCGTCGGCATCGAAATAGACGAACACCGTATCCAGCGAGACCAGCGTGGTCAGCACGCTGGCACTGTCGCCGGCGGTGACCAGGTTGCCGGCGGTGACCATCGCGCGACCGGCACGGCCGTCGATCGGCGCACGCACCTTGGTGAACTCGAGGTTGAGGCGGGCTGCATCCAGGGCGGCCTGCGCAGCCTGCACTGCCGCACCGGACTGGTCGGCGGCCGCGCGACGCTGTTCAGCCGTCTCGGTGGAGATTGCCTGCTGCTCGGCCAGGCGCTTGGCACGCTCGGACTCGCTGCGGGCCAGCACCGCCTGGGTGCGTGCACGGGCCAGTTCGGCGTTGGCGCGATCGTACTCGGCCTGGTAGCTGCGGGCATCGATGGTGAACAGGACAGTGCCCTTCTTCACTTCTTCGCCTTCAACGTAGTTGACCTTGTCGATGTAGCCGGACACGCGGGGGCGCAGTTCGACGCTCTGTACGGCCTCGACGCGGCCGCTGAATTCGTCCCACTGGCTGATCTGCTTGAGCAGCACGGGGGCAGCGCTGACCTGCGGCGGGGGCGGTGCGCCGGCTTCTTCGGCATGGCCACCGCTGCAGGCAGCCAGGACGGCGGCAGCGAGGATCGACACGCCAGCCATCGCCAGGCGATGACGGAAACGATGTGGAGTGGTGTTGGGGGAAGTCATGGCATGCATCCGTACGGAGGGGTGGTACAGCTATTTGAGAATTGCTATCAACTTTTGGCGGCGTATCCTGCGACCTCAACAAAGGTCGAGGTCAAGCAACGCCTGCGGTGTCGCGCCACAGCGGCGGTATTTCCAGGTGCAGCAGGCCGCGCGGCAGTTCGGCATCACTGCTGTCGCAACGGACGATCGCGCGGTTGTCGCGGCAACCGTCGAGCAGGGACACCACGCGGCGACCGACCAGCAGCGAACTCGGCCATTCGATGCAGGCGTTGGCGGCGTTGGCCGGCGTGCAGACCGGGCTGCACACTTCCAGCATCTGCGCGCGAACGCCCACGGCCTGCGCTTCCTGGTGCACCACCTGCGCGTACATGCGCAGCGCCGCCGTAGTGATCGAGGTCTCGCCATAACCGGCCCAGGGCTTGAGCCCGGCCGGGCTGCCGATCATCACGTAGCGACGGGCGTGCACGTTGTCCTGCAGCAGCGGCAACAGATGACGCACCGCGTGCACATGCGGCATCAGGTCAGCCTGCAACGCCGCCGCCAGTGCGTCACCGCCACGCTCGACCACACGGCCGCGGTTGTAGGGCCCACCCATCGCGGCGACCACCGCTCCCAGCGGTCGTGGACGCTGCACCACACGTTCGGCCAACGCGCGTGCCGAGCTGTCGTCACTGAGCGAGCCCAGTATCGTCTGCAGGCCCGGCTCATCGGCGAACTGCTCGTGCAATGCAGCCAAGCGGCGCGGATCGCGGCCGACCACCAGTACGGGGCAGCCGGCCTCCAACAACGCGCCGACCACACCCTGACCAACGGCACCGGTGCCGCCGAGAACCAGGACCTCAGGCGCCAGAATCCCATTCACGGGACATTTCCTCCCAAATCCGGGATAGTCCCGATTCGACGCAGTCGGTCACCCTTGTGCGAAGCAAGGCGCAAGGCACCGCCACGCTGCTGACGCATGGGTGCGGTAAACTCACGAAAGTCCTTGTGTACCAAGGAACTAGGGCGGGATTCGACGGTCATCGCCAGGTCCAGGGCGTTCTGGCCGGCGATCCGGAAGCGGGCAAGAATGTTGCGCAGGCTCATGGCGGACGGGCTCCAATTAGCGAATGGCGCCACGATAGACCTCAAACCCCTACTTGATTAGTCCTGATTAAGGGGAATAATCATCCCGTCCCCGGTCCAATCGTTCTGTCACGATTGCCCCATCCCCGACGTCCAGGATTCCTGACCATGTCCCACGATCTCAACGAGACGCTGATCTTCGTCAAAGTGGTCGAGCAAGGCAGCTTCATCGCGGCTGCCAAATCGCTCGGCCTGCCCAAGACCACGGTCAGCCGCAAGGTGCAGGAACTGGAAACGCGCCTCGGTGCGCGCCTGCTGCACCGGACCACGCGCCGCCTCGGCCTCACCGAGGCCGGCTCGATCTATCACGAGCATTGCCAGCGCATCGCACGCGAGCTTGAAGAAGCCGAAAGCGCGGTCAGCCAGCTGCAGTCGGGCCCACGCGGCTGGCTGCGCTTCACCGTGCCCTATTCGATCGGCATCACCTGGATCGCGCCGCTGCTGGGCCAGTTCCATGCGCAGTACCCGGAGATCCGCCTGGACATGCACATGGGCAACGAGAAGCTGGACCTGATCGCCGGCGAGGCCGATCTCGCCCTGCGCGTGGGTGCCCTGCCCGATTCCAACCTGGTGGCGCGCAAGCTCGGCAGCCTGCGCACGCAGGTGTTCGCCAGCCCCGCCTACATCGAGCGCTACGGCGAGCCGCTGCATCCGGAAGAGCTGCAGTTCCACCGCATCCTGGCCATGCGCAAGCCGTACCACACGGGCAATTCGCCACGCTTTACCTGGCAGCTGGGCGAGAACGGTGGCGAACTGCGCGACTTCCCGGTGACGCCGCTGATGACGGCCAACGACATGTCGGCGTTGAATGGCGCGCTGGTGTGTGGCGAAGGCCTGCTGCTGACCGGCGACGTGATGGCCAAGCCGTTCGTCGAGTCGGGCATGGTGCGCCGCGTGCTGGCAGGCTGGACCGGGCCGGAAGTGGATTTCAATGCGGTGTTCGCCGGTGGCCGCCTGGTCTCGCCGAAGGTGCGCGCGTTCGTCGATTTCCTGGTGGAGAAGCTCAACTTCGACGCCAACTACATGCTGGCGCAGTGCCCCGGTGCGAAGCTGGCGCGGCAGCAGCAGGAACAGGAAGAAGCGGCGCTGGCGAGCAGCGGCAAGCGGATTCTGGAGAAGGTGGCTGCGTCGGCGGCGTAATCCACAACGATGCCGCCCGCCCATCCTGGTAGATGCCGACCTTGGTCGGCACGGCTCTACCTGCCCGTCCTGGTAGTTGCCGACCTTGGTCGGCATGGCTCTACCTGCCCGTCCTGGTAGTTGCCGACCTTGGTCGGCATGGCTCTCCACACGCGCTATCGGCGTGCCGGGCAAGCCCGGCACCCACAAAAATGCCGCCTGCAAGGGCGGCATTTTCGTTCCGGCTGCGCCGGAACAGCGATAACGCTGCGCGTTATTGCTTCAGAGGAATCACACGGATCTCGACGCGGCGGTTCTTGGCACGGCCGGCATCGGTGCTGTTGTCGGCAATCGGATAGGACTTGCCAGCGCCCAGGGTCTCGATGCGCACGCTCTGCACGCCCTGGCCGATCAGGTACTGCGCCACCGAATCAGCGCGCTCCTTGGACAGGCGATTGTTGACCGCGTCGCTGCCGATGCTGTCGGTGTGTCCGACCACTTCGATCATGGTCTGGTTGTAATCGCGCAGGGTGCCGGCAACGCCATTGAGCGAACCGTAGAACTGCGGCTTCAGTGCCGACTTGCCGAAGTCGAAGGTGATGCCGTCCGGCAGGTTCAGCATGATGTTGTCGCCCTGGCGCTCGACGTCGATGCCGGTGTTGGCGGTGCGCTCGCGCAACGCGCGCTCCTGGCGATCCTGGTACTGACCCACGGCGGCGCCGCTGAGTGCACCGATACCCGCGCCGATCAGCGCATGCTGGCGACGCTCGGTCGCGCTGTCGCCGGTCAGCAGGCCCGCGGCCACGCCGATGGCGGTACCGATCAGGGCGTTGCGACCGGTGCGGTTCTGCTGCTCGGTCGGGTTGCCGTACGGATCACTCTGCACGTAGGAGCCGCCGGTGGCGCAGGCCGACAGGACGGCCGCACTCATCAGGGCCAGTGCGACGTTGCGGGTAGTGTTGCGGATCATGGTGTTCTCCTTGGTTTCCGGTCGGGCCGGCGGCTTGCGGGCGGCAACGAGGATAAACAGCCGGACGCGATGTCGGCATGATGATCGCATCGGCCGACAGGGACGTGTTCAGCTAGCTGTCTGGACCGCTCAGCCAGCGCTTTACCCCGCCGCCGACTGCCGGTAGGCAGCGAGTGCCGCATCCCGGCCTGCCGCCAGGTCCACCAGCGGCGTGCGCGGATACCCGGGCGCGCGTTCGGCCAACAGCTGCGGGTGCTGCCAGGGAGCGAACCGCGCCTTCACCGGCAGCGCCGCCAGCTCCGGTACCCAGTGGCTGATGTAGCGCGCCTGTGGATCGAACTTCTCGGCCTGGGTGACTGGATTGAATACCCGGAAATAGGGAGCCGCGTCGGCACCGGTGCCGGCCACCCATTGCCAGCCCATCGTGTTGTTGGCCAGATCCGCGTCCACCAGCGTGTCCCAGAACCAGTGCGCGCCGTGCAGCCAATGCGCACGCAGGTGCTTGCACAGGTAGCTGGCGACGATCATCCGCACCCGGTTGTGCATGTAGCCGGTCTGCCAGAGCTCGCGCAGGCCAGCATCGACGATGGGCACGCCGGTGTTGCCGCGCTGCCAGTCGTGCAGCTGGGCGGCACTGGGGTTGGCCCAGGGGAAACGGTCGAAACGCGGGTTGAGATTGTCCGTGGGCGTTTTCGGGAAGTGGTGCAGCAGGTGGTAGGCGAAATCACGCCAGCCCAGCTGGCGCAGGTAGCCGTCGATGTCCGCATCGGTGCCAGCGCTGCGCAGGCCTTCCAGCGCGTGGGCAATGCGCCACGGGGCGATTTCGCCGAAATGCAGGTGCGGCGACAGCCGCGAAGTCCCGACCCGGTCCGGCAGATCGCGCTGCTCGCGATAGCCGCGCAGCGCACCATCCTCGAACACGGACAGCGCCTCAAACGCGCCGGCCTCACCCGGCTGCCAGTGCTCCCAGAAGCCGGAATCCCACTGCAATGGCGGCGCCAGCTGCAACGCGTCCAGCGCCAGGCCTTCAACCGTGTGTGCGGCCAACGTGCGCGGCGCCTCCTGCAGGGCCGGCAATCGCCAATGGCTGAGCACGTTGCGCCAGTACGGGGTGAATACCTTGTAGGGCTGCCCTTGCTGGGTGGCGATGTCCCAGGGCTCGAACAACAGACTGCCGTTGCAGCTCTGCGCGTCGATGCCCTGCTCGCGCAGCGTGCGTTTGACGGCGGCATCGCGCGGTTGCGTCGCCGGTTCGTACTTGCGGTTCCAGTACACCGCCTCGGCGCCGGTCTGATCAATCAGCGCCTGCAGGATCGGCAGGCTGTCGCCGGCACGCAGCACCAGCGAGGAGCCGCGTGCACGCAGGTCGGCATCCAACGCTGCCAGCGAGCGGTGGCGCCAGGCGTTCGACGCGGCACCCGGCGCCCAATCGCCCTCTTCGTGCGGGGCGTGGATGTAGACCGGCACCACCTGATGGCCGGCATCGAGCGCGGCCTGCAGGGCCGGATTGTCCTGCAGCCGCAGATCGCGGCGGAACCACACCAACGCTACCGACACGTGCACTGCCTCTCTGTTGCTGGGCGGCCATGATAGCCAGTGACGGTGAAGGCGATGCGTGCGACCGGCTCTGCTAGGCTGCGTGCTCTTCCGCCTCCGCCCTGCCCTCGTCATGGATGATCTTCGCGCCACGTTTGCCCGCTTCGGCCCTCTGCAACCGCAATCCGCCGACGCGTGGCAAGGGCCGTTCCCGCTGCCCAGCGCTCTGGCCGTGTTCTATGTACGCGTCGGCCCGTTCGGTGAGGTGTTCAATCCTGCCAAAGGCCCCAGCGGCATCACCGTTCCGGGGCTGGAGGTGTGGCTGCCGCCGTTGCAGCGCCTGTGGGCCTATCAGGCCGGATACCGCTGGAACGGCATCGATGGCGAACCGATCAGCGACTGGCCGGCGCACTGGCTGGTGATCGCCGACCGCGGCGCCGATCCCCTCATCCTCGACATCAACGATGGCCGCGTGTTGTTCGCCCGTCATGGCGCGGGCCACTGGGACGCCGACGAGTTCGTCGCCGACGTACCGACCTTGATGGCCGCACTGGCGGCGGCCGGCAGCGTTTACCTCGAGGCCGATGAGGATCTGTACAGCGATGACGATGATGGCGGAATCCGTCCCGAACATCGCGAAGCGGCGCTCCGCGCTGTCGCTGCGGTGCTGGATGGCACGGATGAAGCAGAACTGTTCCTGGACGCGATGCAGTAGATCCACGCCATGCGTGGATGGTGTACGGAAAGGTTCAATCCACGCGTGGCGCGGATCTACTTCATGCCTTCCCTGATCACCCGCCCGTCTTTCTTTCCAGCGGCGCCTGCTTCAGCGCTGCTGAGCGGCACGGACAAGGCAGAACTGTTCCTGGACGCGATGCAGTAGATCCACGCCATGCGTGGATGGTGTACGGGAAGATTCAATCCACGCATGGCGTGGATCTACT
>NZ_QAIJ01000236.1:0-1678 GCF_003060985.1 Stenotrophomonas sp. HMWF023 | reverse complement strand
CTGTTCTTCTTCGGCCTGCTTGGCCTGATGATCTACGGGGTGATGAAATCGGGCGATCCGCAGCGCGATGTGCTGCCTTCGGCACTGATCGACAAGCCGGCGCCGGCGTTCGCGCTGCCGGTGCTGCATGACCCGCAGATGATCGTGCGCAGCGAAGAACTGCGTGGTGCGCCCTACCTGCTCAACGTCTGGGGCAGCTGGTGCGCGGCCTGCCGTGAAGAACATCCGGTACTGACCCGCTTCGCCGAGAGCAAGCGCGTACGCGTGATCGGCTACAACTGGAAGGATGAACCGACCGACGCGCTGCACTGGCTGGAACAGCTGGGCAACCCGTTCATGGTCGTGCTGAGCGACATCGAAGGCCGCACCGCCATCGACTGGGGCGTGACGGCAGCACCGGAGACCTTCCTGGTCGACGGCAGTGGCATCGTGCGCTGGAAGTACAGCGGCGCGATGACCCAGCAGGTGGTCGATGACAAGTTGATTCCGGCGCTGGAAAAGCTTGAGAAGGCCCAAGGCGATGCCGGCAACACTCTGCACGCCTCGCCTTAAGCGCATGCGCTGGCTGCTGCCCCTGCTGCTGGCACTGACCCTGGCGGCGCCGAACACCGGCCTCGCCCAACAACCGGTGCATGATGCGCGGCCGCTGATGTTCCGCGATGCGGCCGAGGAAGCGCGCTTCCACGACCTGGCCGCGCAGTTGCGCTGCGTGCAGTGCCAGAACCAGTCACTGGCCGATTCCAACGCGCAGATCGCGCAGGACCTGCGCCGTGAAGTGCTGGAGTTGATGCAGCAGGGCCTCGACGATGCGGCCATCAAGCAGTTCCTGGTCGCCCGCTATGGCGAATTCGTGCTCTATCAACCGCCGCTGCAACCCGGCACTTGGCTGTTGTGGGGCGGTCCGCTGCTGATACTGGGTGGCGGCGCGCTGGTGGTGATGGGCATCGTCCGTCGTCGCAGCCGGCAGATGGACGCAGCCGCTACGGTGAACCCAACCGAGGGAGAGGACTGGTGACGCACTGGTTGCCGATGGTCGCCGCAGTGGCCGCTGCGCTGTTGGCGGCAGTGGTGCTGTGGCCGCTGCGCCAGCAAGGCCGCCGCAGCTTCGTGCTGGGGGTGGTAGCGCTCGGCGTGGCCGGCGCCTGCCTGTACCTGCTGGTCGGCAATCCGCGCGCTGCACAGGTGCAACCCGCGCCTTCGGTCGCCACCCTGCGTGACGGCGTAGAGGCGCTGCAGCAGGCGTTGCAGCGTGACCCGCAGCGCGCCGATGGCTGGGCGCTGCTGGGCCGTTCTCAGGCCGAGCTTGGCAATGCCGCCGCCGCGGCCGATGCCTTCAACCGCGCCGCAGCCCTGGCACCGGACGAACCGGGCGTGCTGGTCGAGGCCGCGCAGGCACGCGCCCAGGCGGATCCGGGCAAGCAGTTCGATGACACCGCGCTGGCATGGCTGCAACGTGCACGCACCTTGTCGCCCGATGCCGAGCGTGCAAGCTGGCTGCTTGGCATCGCGCTGCGCCAGCGTGGCCGCAACGCTGAGGCCGCCGATCTCTGGAGCACGCTGCTGCCTCGCCTGGAGCCGGGTGCCGCGCAGGCGCTGCAGGCGCAGATCGCCATCGCCCGCGAGGCAGCCGGCCAGCCGTCGGATACACCGGCAGCGGCACCCGGCTCCAGGCGAGGCA
>NZ_QAIJ01000235.1:0-9996 GCF_003060985.1 Stenotrophomonas sp. HMWF023 | reverse complement strand
GCGCAGGGGACGCCGTGAATACGTCCATGTAAGCTCGGTCGCCGCATCCATGCGGCTCACGCCCCTGCGCAACCCACCCGCCCGGCCACGGACAGTTTCCGTGCGCGTCCGCCACGGAAAATCAAAACAAAATCAAATTCAAAAGCCGGTCGCTTCGCTCACATCCACGCATGGCGTGGATCTACCGTGCAGGCATGGCGTGGATGCATCGTGTCGACCAAGGTCGACAGCTACCAACAGCAACGATGCGCCGCGATCTGTCAGGGGTGGGGCGGTGTGGGCTTGCAGGACCGTTGGCGCCATGGATGGCGCCATCGAGCCCCCATGGATGGGTTTACGGCGTGTCCTGCAAGCCCACACCGCCCCGCCAAACCGAACAGCCCAACCGCTTCTCTTGATCTCGCTGTTGCCGTTGCTGTTGCCTCGGCGGGTCCCGGGCCGCAGGCCCGGGCAGAAACCCTTACCGGTCGTCGCGCAGTTCGCCGCCCGGCAGGAAAACCCACGTGCGCGTGACCTGCAGGATGTCGATCTGATCGTCGCTGTTGGGCAACGGCGGGAACGGCTGCGCCAGCTGGATCACCCGCAGCGCCGCCTCATCCAGCAGGGGCGTGCCGCTGGAGCGCAGGATGCGACTGCTTTCCACGCTGCCATCGCGGCGTACCCCCACGCTGATCACCACCTGCCCGCCCAGCCGGCGCTGCCGCGCTTCGTCGGGGTAGTTCAGGTTGCCGACCTGCTCTGCGCGGTCCACCCACGCGCGAAGGTAGTTGGCGTAGGCGTATTCGCGCGTACTGGCCGAAACGAATTTCCGGTTCGGGCGCTTGGCGTACTGCGCCGAACGCAGGTGTACTTCCGCCGCCAGCCGCGCCATCTCGGCATCGCGCTGTTCGCGTGCAGTCAGTGGTGCATCCGGCGTGGGCTGCAACGGGGTAGGGCGCGACTGCGCCAGGGACACCGTGTCCTCGCCATTGCGGCTGCTGACCACGCGCGCCTGCGGTGGCGGCACCGGTGCTGCCGACTGTTGCTGCTGCGGTACCGGGCTGATGCCGGACTGCGCCTGCGGCACGATGCCGGCCTGGTTGTCGCGTGGGCGCTGCGCACGATCATGTTCGCCACCACCCTCCTGGCTGGCGGCGGCCAGGAAATCCGCCTGCTTCGGGGTCAACGCGGTGCGGGTCTGGCTGAAGATCACTTCCAGGGTCGGCACCAGTGGCGCATCGCCTTTCACGGCAAAGCCGACCCCGAGGATCAGCAGGGCGTGCACCAGCACCGACAGAGCGATGGTGGCTCCCAGCCGCTGCGCTTCGCGCGGCGGCGGGGCAAGGACGGCAGGTGCGGCATCCATCAGTGCAGATCGGCCTCGATCGCGTCGAACAGGGTGCCGGCGATGTTCAGGCCGTACTGCGCGTCCAGTTCGCGCACGCAGGTCGGGCTGGTCACGTTGACCTCGGTCAGGAAGTCACCGATGACGTCCAGGCCGACGAAACGCATGCCACGACGCTTCATCTCCGGGCCGACCTGGGCGGCGATCCAGCGGTCGCGTTCGCTCAGCGGGCGGCCTTCGCCGCGGCCACCGGCGGCCAGGTTGCCGCGGAACTCATCGCCCTGCGGAATGCGCGCCAGGCAGTAGTCGACCGGCTCACCATCGACCAGCAGGATGCGCTTGTCGCCGGCGGTGATGTCGGGGATGAACTTCTGGGCCAGGGCGAGCTTGCGGCCGCCGTCGGTCAGCGTTTCCAGGATCACGTTCAGGTTGGGGTCGCCCTGGCCGCTGCGGAAGATCGAGCGGCCGCCCATGCCATCCAGCGGCTTCAGCACGGCCTGGCCGTGTTCCAGCGCGAAGGCCTTCAGCGCCTTGGCATCGCGGCTGACCAGGGTCGGCGGGCAGCACTGCGGGAACAGCAGCGCCGCCAGCTTCTCGTTGTAGTCGCGCAGGCCCTGCGGGTTGTTGACCACGCAGGCGCCGGCGGCGGCAGCGACATCCAGCACCTGGGTGTCGTAGACGTACTCCGCATCGACCGGCGGGTCCTTGCGCATCAGCACGATCTGGCCGGGGCCGAACTCAGTCCGGCTGAATGCGCCCAGCTCGTACCAGCTGGACGGGTCGTCGCGCACCTGCAAGGGGGCGGTCCAGGCCACGGCCACCCCGCCTTCCAGCGCCAGCCCGCCCGGGCGCACATAGTGCAGGGCATGGCCGCGGCGCTGGGCTTCCAGCAGCATGGCGAACGTGGTGTCCTTGGCGATCTTGATGTGGGCGATGGGATCCATCACCACGATGACGTTCAACGGCATGGGCGCACCTGTCAGGCAAGGCGTTGATGGTAGCGGCAACGCCGGCTGTGCGCCTCCCCGGCAATGTGCAACGCAGCGTCCCTTGCCCGGCTGCGCAGTGATTGCCAATCCGGTCACGTTCAGCCCGGCGCCACGCCCCGCGCCACGGACCGCCCTTGAAGCGGGCGCGGGAAGTGCGATATAGATACGCTTTCGCAGCGGCTCCCGCCAAAGATTGGGCCGCGCGCTTGGGGAATGGCAATGACTGAAAACACGACTGCGGGCGGGGAGCTCGCAGGACTCCGGGTGATGGTCATCGATGACTCGAAGACCATCCGCAGGACTGCGGAAACACTACTGAAGCGCGAAGGCTGCGAAGTAGTGACCGCAACGGACGGTTTCGAGGCCTTGGCCAAGATCGCCGACCAGCAGCCGCAGATCATCTTCGTCGACATCATGATGCCGCGCCTGGATGGCTACCAGACCTGCGCACTGATCAAGGGCAACCAGCTGTTCAAGGCGACCCCGGTGATCATGCTGTCATCCAAGGATGGTCTGTTCGACAAGGCGCGGGGGCGCATCGTCGGCTCGGAGCAATACCTGACCAAGCCATTCACGCGCGAAGAACTGCTGGGTGCCATCCGCACGTACGTCAACGCCTGACCAGGGGGGAAAGGCACAATGGCTCGTATCGTCCTGATCGAGGATTCACCGACCGACCGCGCGGTGTTCACCCAATGGCTGCGCCGTGCCGGCCATGAGGTGCTGGAAGCGGACAACGCCGAAGATGGCCTGCAGCTGGTCCGCGACCAGGTGCCGCAGCTGGTCCTGATGGACGTGGTGCTGCCGGGCATGAGCGGTTTCCAGGCGACCCGGGCGATGGCCCGCGACGCCGCGATCAAGCACATCCCGGTCATCATCGTCAGCACCAAGGCGATGGAAACCGACAAGGCCTGGGGGCTGCGCCAGGGCGCCGCCGACTACATCGTCAAGCCGCCGCGCGAGGAAGAACTCATCGCGCGGATCAACGAGCTGGTGGCCTGATGCGCTCGCCCTTCGACATTCTTGAAGCCTACGAACGGCGCAGCCTGGCCCACGCGGTGCAGCTGCCCGGGCGGCAGTTCGCCCAGGACCTGTGGCGTGGCGTCGGTTTCCGTGTCGGCCAGCGCCGGCTGGTGTCCGATTTCCGCGAAGTGGTGGAGATCGTACCGATGCCGCCGGTGACCCCGGTGCCCTGCGCGCAGCCGTGGCTGCTGGGCGTGGGCAACCTGCGCGGCAACCTGTTCCCGGTGGTCGACCTGAAGTACTTCCTGGAAGGTGCGCGCACCGTCCAGCAGGAAGGCCAGCGCGTGCTGATCATGCGCCAGGCCGGTGGCGACGTCGCCCTGACCATTGACGAACTGTTCGGCCAGCGCAGTTTCGAGCTGACCCAGCAGATCGAGGCCGGTTCACTGGCCGAAGGACGCTACGGTCACTTCGTCGATCGCGCTTTCCATGCCGATGGCAACGACTGGGGCGTGTTCTCGCTCTCGCTGCTGTCGCGCACCCCTGAATTCCGGCAAGCCGCGGCCTGAGGCCGGGCATCGCCCCCTGCATTGAAAATCGAGGTTGAACGATGAGTACTGCTTCGGATGCCACCAAGTCCGGCAAGCTGCGGCTGGGCGGCAGCAACCTCTGGCTGGCGCTGTTGGCGCTGTCGATGATCCTGTTCGGTGTGAACACGGGTGTGTCCACCTGGCAGGGCAGCCGCCTGGCCGATGCCGGCTCCAAGGCAGCGGACCTGCAGGTGCTGTCGCAGCAGCTGGCCAACCAGGGTCGTGACGCGGTGGGCGGCAACGCGCAGGCCTTCACCGCCTTCAAGGCCACCCGCAACGCGATCGAGCAGAACGTGTCGACCCTGCAGGGGCGCTACGGCAACGAGCCCGGCGTGTCGCGGGCGATCTCGACCCTGGCCGACACCTGGACGCCGCTGGGCAAGCAGGCAGGCCAGCTGGTCGCCAGTGAACCCGCAGTGCTGGCCCTGGCCGGCAACGCCAACAACTTCTCCGGCGCGGTGCCGGGCCTGCAGGCCCAGTTGAACGAACTGGTGCGTGCGATGTCCGCCTCCGGCGCCCCGGCGTCGCAGGTCTACAGTGCCCTGCAGCAGGTGGTGGTGGCCGGTTCGATGGCGCGTCGCGTGACTGAAATACGCGCCGGCGGCACGGCTGCGGCCGCTGCCGGTGACGCGCTGGCCCGCGACATCACCGTGTTCTCGCAGGTGCTCGATGCGCTGCGCAATGGCAACGAGGATCTGGGCATCACCGCCGTGCGCGGCGCTGCCGCCGTTGCGGCGCTGGAGCAGTCGCAGCAGAAGTGGGAGGCGATGAAACAGGACGCCGACGCGATCCTGGCCAGCTCGCGCCAGCTGTTCGCCGCGCAGTCCGCTGCCGCCACGCTGGGCCAGGGTTCGGCGAAGATGCTGACCGACAGCCGCAAGCTGTTCGAAGCGTTCTCCTCGTTCGGCTCGGTGTCCGACACCCGTTTGTTCCCGAATTTCTGGATCGGCGTGGTATCCGGTGCGCTGTCGCTGATCGCGATCATCGGCTTCGTCTCCACCAACGTGCGCAGCCGCTCGCGCGAGCAGGAACTGCGCTACCAGACCCAGGTGGAGTTCAACAGCCGCAACCAGCAGGCGATCATGCGGCTGCTGGATGAAATCTCCTCGCTCGGTGAGGGCGACCTGACGGTGAAAGCCTCGGTGACCGAGGACATGACCGGCGCGATCGCAGACGCCATCAACTACGCGGTGGATGAGCTGCGCCACCTGGTGACCACCATCAACGACACCTCGGCCAAGGTCGCGCTGTCGACCCAGGAAACGCAGGCAACCGCGATGCAGCTGGCCGAAGCGGCGGGCCACCAGGCCAACCAGATCACCTCGGCCTCGGACCGGATCGGCGAAATCGCCGCCAGCATCGAGCAGGTATCGCGCAACTCGGCCGAGTCGGCCGACGTGGCACAGCGTTCGGTGGTAATCGCCGCCGAGGGTGCCGGCGTGGTCCGCGAGACCATCCAGGGCATGGACCAGATCCGCGACCAGATCCAGGAAACCTCCAAGCGCATCAAGCGCCTGGGCGAGTCCTCGCAGGAGATCGGCTCGATCGTGGAACTGATCAACGACATTTCCGAGCAGACCAACATCCTGGCGTTGAATGCGGCTGTGCAGGCAGCGTCGGCCGGTGAAGCCGGTCGTGGTTTCGCGGTCGTGGCCGACGAAGTGCAGCGACTGGCAGAGCGCACCTCCGGTGCGACCCGACGCATCGAGAACCTGGTGCAGGCCATCCAGGCCGATACCAACGAAGCGGTCACCTCGATGGAACAGACCACCGCCGAAGTGGTGTCAGGTGCACGCCTGGCCGAAGACGCCGGTACCGCACTGACCGAGATCGAGCGCGTGTCCAACGCACTCAACACCCTCATCAAGAACATCTCCATCGCCGCCCAGCAGCAGTCGTCGGCAGCGTCGGACATCACCCGCACGATGGGCGTGATCCGCCAGATCACCGGCCAGACCTCGCAGGGTGCGGGGCAGACCGCCGAGTCGATCGGCCACCTCGCGCAGCTGGCGGCCGACCTGCGTCGTTCGGTCGCCGACTTCAAGCTGCCGGCGTGACACGGGCAGGGCGGCGAGCAAGGAACCAGTCGATGAAGCATTTCCATTTCCCACGCCAGGATCCGCGCGACCGTCGCGCGGCGGCGACCGGAGCGCATCCATGAGCAGCCTGCGCGATGCGATGAGCCACGCGGCCCTGGGCTGGGTCAAGCCCGAGCTGGACGAGACCCTGCGCCTGGTGCGCAACGAGGTCGAGTACTTCGCCGAAGACCCGGGCGACAGCAGCCGCATGCGCATCTGCGCCGGCTACCTGCACCAGGTGCAGGGCACGCTGCGCATGGTTGAACTGTATGCACCGGCGATGGTGGCCGAAGAGCTGGAACAGCTCGCCGTTGCTGTCGGCAAGGGCGAGGTGGCCGAGCGCGATGAGGCCTGCGCCACCCTGATGCGCGGCAGCGTGTTGCTGCCCGACTACCTGGAGCGCCTGCAGAACGGGCACCGTGACATTCCGATCGTGCTGCAGCCGCTGCTCAACGAGATCCGCGCCGCCCGTGGCGAAGCGCTGATCAACGACAGCGTGCTGTTCGCGTTCGCGCCCGATTCGGTGACCGCCACCGAAGCGGAACTGGACCACGCACGTGGCAGCCTCAGCGGCCGCAACCGCGAACTGCTGGACACCGTCGGCAACGCGGTCAAGGAAGAACTGCTGCAGGTCAAGGACGCCCTGGACCTGCACCTGCGTACCGACGGCGCGCCGCAGCAGCTGCAGGAGCAGGTGACCAAGCTCGGCTCGGTGGCCGATACGCTGGGCATGCTCGGCCTGGGCGCCGCGCGCGGCGTGGTCGTGCAGCAGCGTGACGCGCTGCGCGGGGTTGTCGACGGCCGCCAGCAGATCGACGAAGACCTGCTGCTGGATATCGCCGGTGCGCTGCTTTATGTCGATGCATCGCTGGACGACCAGGTCGCACACCTCGGTGCCAGTGGCAGTGGCCAGGATGATCCAAGCGCGGTGGAGAACCGGCGCACGGTGGAAGTGCTGGCACACGAGGCGATCGCCAATTTCGCCGCCGCCCGCGAGCATTTCGTCGCTTTCATTGAAACCAGTTGGAACCACGCCGAACTGCAGGACGTGCCACGCCTGCTCGGTGATGTCTCCGGCGCATTGCGCATGCTCGACCTGGGCACCGCTGCCGACTACCTGCGCGGCGTTCAGCAGT
Source organism: Stenotrophomonas sp. HMWF023 (assembly GCF_003060985.1). Lineage (NCBI taxonomy): Bacteria > Pseudomonadati > Pseudomonadota > Gammaproteobacteria > Lysobacterales > Lysobacteraceae > Stenotrophomonas > Stenotrophomonas sp. HMWF023. Next base: position 2,916 of record NZ_QAIJ01000235.1, on the reverse strand, counting down.
ACATCGAAGCCGAACTGATCGGCCGCCAGCGCGTGCCCAGTGGGCGCCAGCTGGACACCCTGGCCGATGCCATGGCCAGCCTGGAGTACTACCTGGAAGCCCTGCGTGACCGCCGTCCGGGTCGCGAGGACATTCTCGACATCACCCGCAGCAGCCTGGAAGCCCTGCGCTACTGGCCGCTGCCAGAGCGTGGCGTGGCCGCAGCCGAGCCGGTGCAGCCGGTCGAGCGCGAAGCCGTGCCCGTGCCGGCCGTTCCGCTGCAGATCGAACCGCTGGACGCCATCGTACAGGCCGCCGCGCCGACGCCGGGCGACGTGCCCGCCCCGCTGCCCGATTTCACCTTTGATCCGCTGCCGGAGGCCCCGGCCGCCGACAACGGCCTGATGTTCGGATCGCTGGCTACGCCGGCTGTTCCTGCCGAACCACGCGACACCCCGGCGCCCCTGTTGTTCGCGGCCTCCAGTGCACCCGCGCCGGAAGTGCCGCAGTGGGAGCTGGGTGGATTCGACGCGCCGGCAGGTACGGCTGCGGAACACAGCGACGAGCGTGCGCCGACGTTCGCCAGCTTCGATCCGGTCAGCTTCGATCCGGTGTCCGCCGAACAGTCCAGCACCGCTGCCTGGACGTTGTCCGAAGCGCCGGTGCTGGAAGAGGGCGACGCGCAGGCAACCGCCGTAGACGTCAACGATGACGCCCTCCTGGCGACCTCGTTGGACGAGGCGTCGTTTGCTGCGCCACTGGATGCGGTCATTTCGCCGGCATTCGATCCGGTTGCCGCCGAACAGGACGGCCAGCCGCTGCTGAGCGACGATGTGGTGTTCCGTTTCGACAGCAGCCTGTTGGACAACGCCGATGACGTGCTGTCGCTGGAGGCGATGGAAACGCTGTCGCTGGACGACGAACAGGAGTCGCCTGCGACGCTGGAACTCATTGACGCAGTTGCGGTGCCGCAGTTCGACGACGGCCTGGCCGTTGCCGAATTGACCGACGCCACCACCGAGACCGAGGCTGAGGCTTACGTCGCACCGGCCGCTGATCTGCGCGGGTCCGAAGACCTGCCTGCATCGGCAGCTGCGCCGACCGTGTCTCTGGTCGATGTGGATACCATCGCGCCAATCGACTTCAGCGAGGCCGATGCGCAGTTCTTCGCAGAGCTGAACGCCGCCGCCGCCGACTTCAATCCCCAGGCCATGCAGGCAACTGCCGTGCCGGCCGAAACCGTACCGTCGGCTGTGGCCGAGGGCGGGTTCGATGCGGGTTTCGACGACGATGCCGAAAACATCGACCAGGACATCCGCGAAGTGTTCCTGGAAGAATTCGACGACGAGCTGGGCAATCTCGGTACGCTGCTACCGGCCTGGCGCTTGCAGCCGGACAACATGGATCGACTGCGGCCGATCCGTCGTATTTTCCACACGCTGAAGGGCAGTGGCCGCTTGGTTGGCGCGCGTACCCTGGGTGAGTTCGCGTGGAAGATCGAGGGCATGCTCAATCGCGTGCTCGATGGCACCCGTGCCCCCACGCCGGCGGTGCTGGCGATGGTTGATCACGCATACACGGCACTGCCGCAGTTGAACGCGGCACTGCGCGATGGCCAGCGGGTCAGCGTCGACCTGCAGGCGATGCAGGCCATCGCCGATCGCGTGGCTGCAGGCGAAGAGACGTTCTACGTTGCGCTGCCGGGCGCCGCTGTGCCGACGGTGGTGGCAGCGTCCGATGTTGTCGAGCCGCTGGGCAGCACCGAACCGGTTGTCGATGCTCCGGCAGAGAGCGCTGTCGAAGTGGCAGGTACTCCGGCCAACATCGACAGCGTGCTGCGCGAGATCCTGGAGGCCGAGGTGGAACTGCACCAGGCCACCCTGCAGGGCTGGTTGCGTTCTGCGCAGCAGGCGCCGCAGCCAGTCAGCGACGCGTTGCTGCGCGCGGTGCACACCATGAACGGCGCCTTCGCGATGACCGAAGTGCCGGAAATCACCGCCGTCACCGGCGGCGCCGAGTCGTACATCAAGCGCGCGCTGGCCGCCGAGGTGGTGCCGGGTGATGACGCCGTGGCGGCACTGGACGAGACCGCGCAGGCGATCAACGCGACCATGGACGCGCTGCAGGCCGAGCAGCCGCGGATTGCGCCGCAGGCTGAACTGGCGCAGCGCCTGCAGGCGCTGGCCGGCGAGCTGCCGGAAGCACGCTGGCCGATGGCCGGGATGGACGTCGAGGATGAAGACGAAGACGACCAGCTGCTTACGCTGGTCGCCGATGCCGATGCCGATGCCGATGCCGAGGCTGATACCGAGACCGATGTCGTCGTGTCGACGCATGAGGTCGGGATCGAGCCGGAAGCCGGGCGTGATACCGATGATGTCGATGCCGCCGATGCCGACGTGCTGGATGCAGTGCACGCCAGCGAGAACGCGTTGATCAACGCGGGCCTGGAGTCCGCTGAGTTGACGGGCAGCGATGATCTGTCGCGCTACTTCGACGCAGGGTGGCCTTCGATGCCGGACGCCCCGGCGCCCGAATCGACGTTGGATGAGGCTGCTGCCACGCTCGCTGCTGCGGAGATTGAAGCCGGACAGGCGGTGGCGGCATCGGGAGACACTGCGTTGGAAGACGCCGCGTTGACCGCGGTGGATGATCTGTCGCCGTATCTGGATGCCAGCGCGCTGCCGGTTGACGACCGCGACCTGGAAGTCGCAAACGACCTGAATGCGCCGCCGCCGTTCACACCTGAAACGGCGGTGGATGAAGACGCTGCTGCAGTGCCGCTCGACAGCGAGCTGTCCAGCCTGCAGGATGAAATGGCTGTGCCGGGCTTCGCAGACCCGGTCACGCTGGAAGCCGCGCTCGAGGCCGGCCTTCACGTGATCGACGAGGAGCAGGACCGGGACGAAGACGGGCAATGGCCCGTGCTCGGCCTGC
>NZ_QAIJ01000234.1:52003-69412 GCF_003060985.1 Stenotrophomonas sp. HMWF023 | reverse complement strand
CATCTCAGCATCGTGCAGCAGGTCGAACAGCAGGGGTCACTCACTGCCGCTGCCGGCGTGCTGAACCTGACCCAGTCAGCCCTGAGCCACAGCATGAAGAAGCTGGAGCAGCAGCTCGGCACCGATGTCTGGCTGCGCGAAGGCCGCAGCCTGCGGCTGACCCAGGCCGGGCAATACTTGCTTGCGGTCGCCAACCGGGTGCTGCCGCAGCTGGACCTGGCCGAAGAGCGGCTGGGCCAGTTCGCGCAGGGCGAGCGCGGCGCGCTGCGCATCGGCATGGAATGCCATCCCTGCTATCAGTGGCTGCTGAAGATCGTCTCGCCCTATCTGGCCACCTGGCCCGACGTCGATGTGGACGTTAAACAGAAATTCCAGTTCGGCGGCATCGGCGCACTGTTCGGCTATGAGATCGACTTGCTGGTTACGCCCGACCCGCTGCTGAAGCCAGGCCTGAAATTCGTCCCCGTCTTCGATTACGAGCAGGTGCTGGTGGTGGCCAGGGGCCACGCGCTGGCCAAGGTGGACTACGTAAAGCCGCGTCAGCTCAGCCAGGAAGTGCTGATCAGCTACCCGGTGCCGTTCGAGCGGCTGGACATCTACAACCAGTTCCTGCTGCCGGCCGGCATCACGCCACGGCGGCACAAGGCCATTGAAACCACCGACATCATGATGCAGATGGTGGCCAGCGGCCGCGGGGTGGCCGCCATGCCGCGCTGGCTGGTGGAAGAGTACGCCGCCCGCATGGACGTCGTGCCGGTACGGCTGGGCGCCAAAGGCATTCCCAAGCAGATCTATCTGGGTGCGCGCGAGGCGGATACCGGCATCGATTACCTGCAGGCGTTTGTCGAGCTGGCACGGAACAGCTCCACGAGCGCCGGCAACCTGCGCGGAGCCGGCTGATGTCAGGTGCCATCGGCCGTTTGGGGCCGCCACCGAACTGGCCTGCTGACCGCGCGCAGCGGGCGCAGGCATTCGTCAGCGCCGTTTCGTTGGAGGTGAGCGCCAAGGCCATGCCTGCGCTGTGCGCCGAGGCTGCGCGCATGGCACAGGGCACGACGATCTCCATTCCCTACCTGGCCAGCGAGGGCGACGATGCGCGACTGGCTGCGGTACGCGCGGTGCGCGAGCTTGGGTTCGAGCCGATGCCACACCTTTCGGCACGCCGCATCGGCTCGCGGGCGGCGCTTGAGCGCTTCATGGAACATGCGTGCAGCGAGGCGGGCGTCGAGCGCTGTCTCGTGATCGCGGGTGATCTGTCCACACCTGCCGGGCCGTTCGCCGACAGTGCATCGATCATCGAGAGCGGTGTCCTCGAGCGCGCCGGCATCAAGGTCGTGGCTGTGGGCGGGCATCCGCAAGGTCATCCGGTGATGAGCAGCGTCGATCGGTGGCGCGTGCTTGAACGCAAGTGCCAACGCATCGAAGCGCGAGGCATGGCGCCGTTGGTCATCACCCAGTTCGCATTCGATGCCGATGTCGTGCTGACCTGGTTGAATGAGCTGCGCGCCCGTGGCATCACCCATCCGGTGCTGGTCGGCGTTCCCGGGCCCGCCAGCATCGCGCGTCTTGTACGCTACGCGGCGATGTGCGGCGTGTCTGCAAGCACCTCGATGCTGTCGCGGTACGGCATCTCCATCGGCCGCCTGCTGGGAAAGGCCGGGCCGGATGTGTTCGTGGATCGCCTGGTGGACGGGTTGACCGAAGCCCATGGCCAGGTCAGCCCGCATCTGTTTCCCTTCGGTGGCATCGCACAATCCATGGACTGGGTGGAGCACTACCGGATGCGTGCGGGCGATGAGTGCTTGGCTCAAATGTCAGTGCAATTGGTGCAGACCCCGGATCTTCCGCTGCGCTGTCCGTGCTGCGGCCACAGGACACTCGACGAGCGCGGGACGTTCAGAATATGCGCTGTCTGTTTCTGGGAAGACGATGGACAGGACGACTACGACGCGGACGTCGTACGCGACGGCCCAAACGGATGTCTCAGCCTGACGCAGGGGCGCGCCAACTACAAAGCGTTCGGCGCGTCGCAGATGAAGGATCTTCCCTATGTTCGCCTGCCTTTTCCCCACGAACTACCGTAAGACGCGTGGGCACTGCCGTGGCCGGTCACTCAACTATTCCTCTGCCAGCCATTTGCAGAACGCCTCCACCTCGGGGCGATCCTGAGCCACTTCCCGGCAGATCAACCAGAATGCGTAACGGTTCTCCAGCTCCAGGCTGAAGGGTTTCACCAGCCTGCCTTGTCGAAGATCATCTTCCACCAGCGGCGCTACGCCGAGCGCCACGCCGTGGCCCGCCACCGCTGCTTCCTGTGCAAGATAGATGCTGGGAAAAACGGGCCCGGCGCTGGCGTTGACGTTGGTAGCGCCCGCTGCCATCAGCCAGTGCGACCATGCGGGCACGCCAGGGCGGCCCGTGGCACTTTCATCGTGCAGCAATGTGTAGTGGCGCAGATCATCTGGCTGCTGCAGCCTGCGCGCAGTGTCAGCCAACAGCGTTGGCGAGCACACCGGAAACACTGGCGCCTTCATCAGCAGTTCTGCGTGTACGCCGGTGTAGCTGCCCGCGCCGTAGCGGATGCCTACATCGAAGCCTCCGCGCAGGAAGTCAGCATGTTCATTGCCGGTGTCGATGCGCAGCCGGACGTTGGGGTGCGCATGGTGAAACAGGTGCAGCCTTGCGGCCAGCCATTTCGCGGCAAACGATTCCATGGTTGTCACCCGCAGCTCGTGAGGTTCTCGCGTCCTCGCGCGGTCCAGCGCCAGGTCCAACTGCCCAAGCAACTCGCCGACCGTTGTTGCCAGCGCCGCACCCTCCGAAGTGAGTGCGACGGCGCGGTGAGTGCGCTGGAACAGGCTTACACCCAGATAGGCCTCGAGATGTTTGACCTGGTGGCTGACCGCAGCCGGGGTGACGAACAACTCGCGCGCCGCCCGATTGAAGCTGAGGTGGCGGGCAGCCGCTTCGAACGTGCGCAGCGCATTCAGTGGAGCAGTGGGGCGGGCTTTCACGAGCGCCTTCCAGGGCAGGGGCACTGCCATCGTAGCGCATGAATTTTTCTAATGCGAAGCGCAGAACTACTCGTTTGTCGGGCGCTGCATGGGCTGGCGATGATGCACATCCTCCCACCGGGAAAGTCCGCCGTGCGTATTCAGGAGCTCGCCCAAGATGTGCTGATGTTCGTCGGTGACCAGGTTGAATCGGTCGCTACCGCATTCGTAAACGGTGACCAGGTGCTGCTGGTGGATGCGCTGGGCAGCGAGGAGGATGCCGCCTGGTTGCGGGAGGTGCTGCAGGGGCAGATGGGCAAAAGGGTTCGGCTGGTTGCCGCCACCCATTTCATGAGCGACCACATCTGCGGCATGACGCTCTTTCCGGAGGCGCTGACCCTGGCGCACCGCCATCACCGGCACGCCTTTCTTTCGCAGAACCGGCCGGTGGCATCGTTCTACCGCGATCCGGATATCGTGTTCGACAACTTCGCCATGCGCTGGGGGCGCCACCAGTTGCGCTTCCTGTACAACCCAGGCAAAACGATGGACCACATGAGCGTGGATGTACCGACCGCCGATCTGGTCTGCGTTGGCGACAACATCGTCGGCAACATCGTCTATCTCTCACGATCAGACCCGGCACTGCAGCGCGCCGCCATCGGCCGTATTCAGCAGTTCGGGCGCAGCAGGGTGGTCGGCGGGCATATCGGTGTCTTCGATGCGCCGGTGCTGGGCAATGCACTCCACTACCTGCGGCGAATGGAGGAAATCGTAGTGGACATCCGGCTGCGAGCCGCACCAGCGGAAGCCACGCCACTGATAGCAACCATCAGACTGGAGGAATGCATCGCGTCGGGGGTCGTGCCGACGGCATTCGAGCGAGAATGGCATGGACACAATCTCACGTCGATCGTCGCGCAGTCGATCTTCTCCCTGGATGCCGCGCTGGCAGCAAGGGAGCAGGCTGCATGAAGAGCGATTCGTTTAAAGCGCCGGCCCCAGGTAGTCGCAGACGCTTCCTTGCCAGTTGCGCCGGTGTGGCCGCTGCGGCGCTGGTCCCTGCCAGCGCCGCAACCCCACCGGCGGCACTGCGCACCCTGCGTGCTCAGCGATTGGCGTGGGCAGGGGTGCGACTGCAGTTGCCGGAAGGCACGCTGCTGATTGATCCGCTGGTGAATCCCGCAACATGGGGCAAGGCGCTGCCGGACCAGCTGGTACCGGTGAACGATGTGCTGGGCGAAAGCCATGTATTGATCACCCACACCCACTCGGACCACTTCGATGCAGACGCGGTAGCGGCGGCGCTGACCAAGGGTGGATCAATTGCGCATCCCGCCGGTCTGCAGCCCACGCCGCTGCCCGCAGCCGCACGGACGCGGCCGAGTGCGCTGTGGGAGCCTCAGCTGCTGGGCGACTTCACTGCAACGCCGGTACCGGCATCGGATGGCTACGGCGATACGCAGGTGTCCTGGGTGGTAACAGCGGGCGGCCGGCGCATCTTCCATGGCGGCGACACCCAATGGCACGGCCACTGGTGGCGCATAGGCCGGCAGTTCGGACCGTTCGATGCGGCCTTCCTCCCCATCAATGGCGCCACATTCGGCTGGCGCGAACCGGTAAGTGGACAGTCGGGCGTACTGACGCCGGAGCAGGCGGTGGCAGCGGCCGCAATCCTCGGCGCACGCACGCTGGTGCCCATTCACTATGGCATCAGCGGAATGGACAAATATGTGGAAGTGGACGACCCGCTCGGGCGCCTTCGCAAGGCTGCCCGTGACCGCGCAGTCGCCGTGCAGGTCGTCGAACCGGGCGCGTGGCTGACGTGGCCGACGTAGTCCGGTACTCGCGCGCGAATCATTCCTGGTCCTGGGAAACCCCATGAATCGAGCAAACCGCATTGCGATCGCCATCGCGCTTTCCTCCCTTTCCGTGACCTCCCGGGCGGAAACGACCAGCCCCAAACGCCCTTCGGTCGAGCAGCTGCAGAAGCTGATCGTCAACACCTCGCCGCAGACCCGCGTGGATGCCCCTGACAAAGAGCGCATCACGGCCCGCCGGATCGACATCGTCGACGAGAACGGCGTGATCCGAATGACGCTCTCAGGCCAGACGCCTCCGCCCATCATCGACGGCATCCAGTACAAGCGGGCCTTCAATGTTGCGGGCATGGTGCTGTACGACCACAAGGGGAGCGAGCGTGGTGGCTTCGGAACCGCAGACGTACAGGGCGGCATGGCCGTACTGGCGCTTGACCACCCGGCCATGGATGCCATTGGCTGGCGCGTGTCGCCTGACGGGAACGTGCGGTTCTCGATCAACCAGGCCCCGCCGCTGATTCGCGAGCCGCGGCTGGACAATCGCCTGATTCCCGGCGTGCAGACCCCAACCCGCATCGAGATGGCAGTGGCTGCCGATGGCACCCCCGCGATTGCGCTGAACGATCAACAGGACCGCGCCAGACTGCGCCTGACTGTGACGCCGGAAGGCTACGGTGCAATCGAGTTCCTGGACGCACAGGGTAGTGTGATCCATACACTGGCGCCCGAAGCCCATCGGGAGTGATGGTAGGTCCTCATTGATACAGCAATCGCTATGGAGCCCGCATGGACACTGAAATACGGCAACTCGAAGAAGCCCTGCGTATCGCGATGCTCAGCAGCGACGTGGCAGCGCTGGACGCCTTGATTGCGGACGCCCTGATCTTTGTGGGGCCCTCGGGCGAGGTCTTTGGCAAGCAGGAGGATCTGGCGCTGCATCGTTCCGGTCGACAGAAATTGAGCACGGCCGAGTGGCAATCGGTGGAAATCGCCCTGCATGATCAGACGGCCGTTGCGCTCACCACTGCAGATCTGGCCGGCACCTTCGACGGAGCAGCATTCTCCGGCCGCTTCAGGTACTGCCGCTTCTGGGGGAAGGCGGCCGGCGTCTGGCAGGTGCTGGGCGGCTCCGTTGTTGCTCTGCCCGCGGCAATGGAGGCAATCGCCTAGACAGCCGACGGCGGCTCATGGCCCAGGACGGACGTCGCTCTCCGCATCGTCCATCCCCGGGCTGACCCGGCGACCGATGTCCTTCAGCCTGGCCAGCTGGTCGACCATCGACGGTGCATCATCGAGGCTGCCGACAAAGGTCCACAGGTAGGTCATCACCGCATAGACGTGGCCTGGGGTCACGCCATCGGTTGTTGCCAGGCGGCCAATGGTCAAGGCGAACAGCACCGCGGCCGCCGCGCCGACCACCACGAAGGCACTGGCCTCGCGATCGGACAACAGGATGCGCAGCCGTGACAGCGTGGTGTAGTGGCGGCGCAGCACCGACGGGCTGACCCGGTCGACCAGCCGGATTTCATGCTCCAGCCGGTTGTTCAAACGTCCGTGCAGCTGTTCATTGCGTCGAGCGAACGAGGGCAGCAACAGCAGGGCGCCCAGCAGCGCCACCAGGCTGGCCGCGCCAACCAGGGGTTCGATCACCAGCAGCATCACTGCCGCGCCGAACATGGAAACCAGCGCCGTAGCGATGATCGGTACGTGCTTCTCAAAGAAGTCGACGAACTCGCGGGCCAGCACCACGCGTGCCGCCGACGTGGAGGTGGCCTGGCCGAGGCGTCGCTGCGCCTGCACCACGTTCACCGCCAGATCGGCATAGATGCGGGTGAAGGTGCGTGTATCCACCGCACGGCGGGCGGCACCCACCAGCCAGAACAGCAGGACCACGCCCGCGTAGGAAATGGCATGGCCGACATTGCCACGGATGATCGCGTCCACCGCGAAACCGGCGAACAGCGGATAGGCCAGCAGCAGCGCATTCTCCAGCGCCACCAGCGAGAAGGTGCCGGTGAGCTGCCAGGGATAGGTGCGCAGGATGGCCTTCAATGTAGCGGCCGCATTCTGCTGGCCGATGCTGCCGGCTGCAGCAGCCGGATCGTCTAGGTGCTTCATGGGAACCTGGGTGGATCTAGGGTGGGGCAGGGGATGGATGATGACCCCCCGGCTGCACCCAGTATCGGCAGCGCCTTGGAGCGGGGATGGAGGAACGATGGAGATGGCGTGGAGAAACCGGCGGCGTTCAGCGTCGGGCGTGCACCGGCCAGCGGATCTCGAACACACTGCCGCCACGCGCGCTCGGCCGGCACTGTGCCGTTCCGTGATGGGCCACAGCGATCGCACGCACCACCGCCAGGCCGAGCCCGGAACCGCCGCTCTGCCGTGAACGTGACACATCGGTGCGCTGGAAGGCTTCGAAGATGTTTTCGCGCAGCTCATCCGGCACGCCGGGCCCGCCGTCGTCCACAGTCACCGTGCAGTGTCCCTCGGCCAGCTTCACATACACCCGCAACGGGCAAGGCGTAGCGTGGCGGCGAGCGTTCTCCAGCAAGGCCAGTACCGCCTGGCGGATGCGGGCCGGATCGCAGTCCGCCAGCGCGGCGCGCGCCTCCAGCGTCACTGAAAAGCCACTCTCGGCCAGGGCATCGGACATCGCTTCCACTACCGCAGCCACCTGCACGCTGACGTCGCTGCGCTGCAGGCGCAGGTCCAGATGACCACTTTCGGCCAGGCTCACCACCCGCAGGTCTTCGATGATCCGGGTCAGGCCTTCCAGCTGGGTCAACATGCTGGTGAACTGCTCCAGCCGTGGCTCGAACACACCATCGGCGATGCCCTGCAGGCGACCGCGCAGAATGGTCATCGGCGTGCGCAGTTCGTGCGCGATGGCCGCGTTCCAGAACACCCGGTTCTGCGACATCCGGCTCAGGCGCTCGGCCATGGAATTGAAGTCGCTGACCAGCGTGGCCGCTTCGGTCATCGAGGTGTGATCGCCGCGCGCACGCGCATCCAGATCGCCGGCGGCCACGCGGCGCAGGCTTTCGGCCACCGAGTTCAAGGGGGTGATGATGCGCCAGGTCAGGCGCGAAGCGATCAGCGACGCCAATATGATGACCACCATGGCGGTCAGGCCGATCCACAGCCACTCCAGCCCCGACGGCAGCATCGTCTGCGGGGTGTCGTACCAGCGCGGGTAGAAGACTTCCATCAGGTAATAGAACAGATAGAAGCCGGCGATCGACAGCACCGTCGAACACAGCGATGCCACCACGATCGAAAGCGTGATCTGGCGGCCGATGCTCTTGCCTTTGGTAGTCATCCGTCAGCCCAGCAAGCGGTAGCCAACGCCGCGGATGGTGGCAGGAATACCGGTCACTCCTGCGTCCTCCAGCTTGCGGCGCAGCTTGCTTACGTGGCTGTCCACGGTGCGTTCCTGGGCATCGCCCTCGGGCAGGCAGGCGTGCAGCAGATCGGCGCGTGCATGTACCTGGCGCGGCGCGCGGGCCATGTGCACCAGCAGGCGGAACTCGGTGAGGGTGACGGTCACCGCATGTGCCTGGCCTTCGATATGGACTGTCACGTCGTGGCTGCGCAGGTCGATCTCGAAGGGTCCCTGGCGGATCACACCGTCGGTCGCCTCTGACGCAGTAGTGGCACTACGCCGCAGCACCGCCTGGATACGCGCGACGATCTCGGCCGGGTTGAATGGTTTGGCCACATAGTCATCGGCGCCCACGCGCAGGCCGGTCAGTTTGTCCAGGTCCTGGTCGAGCGCGGTGAGCATGATGACCGGGGTGTCGCCGCGCCGGCGCAGTTCGCTCAGCACCTGCCAGCCATCCAGCTTCGGCATCTGCACATCCAGCAGCACCAGGTCCGGGCGCAGCTGGCGGTGGCTGGCCAGCGCCGCCTCGCCGTCGGTGGCCCGCGAACTGCGCATGCCGGAACGCGCCAGGTAGGCGCCGAGGATGTCGGCGATCTCGCCCTCATCTTCGGCAATCAGGATCAAAGGCATCTGATGGGTGCGGATATCGCGCTTCATTGCAGGCAGGGAGCGGAAGAACCCGGCGAGGCTAGCGCCCCTTGATGGAGACCCGGTCGAGATTGTGTCGAGATTGTGTGGACCCGCGCCGATGAGTTCAGCGGCGGGTGGCGCACCTGAACGCAGGCCCCGGCTCCATGCGATCTCCACACTGGCTCCAGGAAACGTCCAACCAAGGCTCCCAGACTGAGGTCTTGGCGGTCGCGATGGGTGACCGCAAGCAGCCGGGCATCTCGATGAAAACCCGCAAGACTCTGATCATCGCCGCCGCCGTGGTCACGCTAGCGGGCAGTGCCGGCTGGTGGGCGTTCGCCGATGGCGATGATGGCGCCCTGATCACCGCGCCGGCAAGGGTGGCCGATCTGGAGAAGACCGTGCAGGCGGTGGGCCGGGTCAATCCGAAGGAACTGGTGGCGGTGGGCGCGCAGGTATCCGGGCAGGTCAAACGCCTGCACGTGGTGCTGGGCCAGCGCGTGCAGGCCGGTGACCTGATCGCCGAGGTCGACTCGCAACCGCAGCGCATCGCCCTGCGCAGTGCTGAAGCATCCGCCAACGCACTGCGCGCACAGCATGCCGCCAGCCAGGCCCGCTATGCGCAGGCCAGTCGCATGCTTGAACGCCAGTCACAGCTGGTGGCATCGCAGCTGGTCTCACAGGAGGGCTTCGAGGCCGCCCGGGTTGCACGCGACGCAGCACGCTCGGAGGTGGCTGCACTGCAGGCGCAGATCGATCAAGCAGTGACACAGGTGGAAACGGCCCGGATCAACCTGGGCTATACCCGCATTCTTTCGCCGACCGACGGCTACATCGTCGCCATCGTCACCAAGGCCGGGCAGACACTGAACTCCATGCAGACCACACCGACCATCGTGATGCTGGCACAGATGGACACGATGACCGTACGTGCCGAGATCGCCGAGGCCGACGTGGAACTGATCGCACCTGGCCAGCCGCTGTGGTTTTCGACGCTGGGGCCGAGCGGACGCCGTTACGAATCCCACCTGCAGCAGCTGGAGCCCGCGCCGTCCTCGATTGCTGACGTCGCCGCCGGCAGCACAGGCAGTTCCACACAGACACCGAAGGCGGTGTACTACGCAGGCCTGTTCGACGTGGCCAACCCTGGCCTGAAGCTGAAACCTTCGATGACCGTGAAGGTGACGCTGCAGCTGGCCCGGGCCAGCAACGCACTGCAGGTGCCGTTGACCGCACTGACCGGGTCGGACAGTGACGACGACAATCGCGGCAGCGTGCGCGTGGTTGATGCCAAGGGGCGCGCCCACGAGCGCGCGGTGACCACCGGCCTGCGCACTGCCACCGCCGTGCAGATCCTGTCCGGCCTGCGGGTTGGCGAGAACGTGGTGGTCGGCCAGGCCCCCAGTGGTGGCGAGCCGCAGGCCAGCAGCCTGCTGGGGATGTGAGCATGACCCACGCGCTGCTTGAACTGCATGGCGTATCGCGCGCCTACCGTACTGCCGCCGGAGACGTGGTGGTGCTGAAGGACGTATCGCTGCGCATCGATGCCGGCGAGTTCATCGCCATCATCGGCCCGTCGGGTTCGGGCAAGTCGACCTTGATGAACATACTAGGCTGCCTCGACCGGCCGACCGCAGGCAGCTACAAAGTGGACGGTGCGGCCACCGAGCAGATGCCGCCGGACGAGCTCGCACGCCTGCGCCGCGAACACTTCGGTTTCATCTTCCAGCGCTACAACCTGATGGAGAATCTGAGCGCCACCGAGAACGTAGCGCTGCCAGCGATCTACGCAGGCGCGGATGCCCCGACGCGCACGGCGCGAGCACGCATGCTGCTGGAAACACTGGGGCTGGGCGAGCGTACCGGCAACCGGCCGAGCCAGCTGTCCGGCGGCCAGCAGCAGCGCGTGTCCATCGCCCGAGCGTTGATGAACGGCGGTGCCATCGTGCTGGCCGACGAACCCACCGGTGCGCTGGACCATGCCAGCGGCCAACAGGTGATGGCCGAATTGAAGCGCCTGCATGCGCAGGGCCACACGGTCATCCTGGTGACCCACGATGCATCGGTTGCCGCCCACGCGGCGCGGGTGATCGAGATCGCCGACGGGCGCGTCGTGGCCGATCGCGGTGCGGGCGGTCGCGCGGTCGCGTGCGCCAGATCCGCGTCCGAACGCGGCCAGTCGTCGCGTGCCGAGCCGCGTGCTCGACTGAATGGCGTCCGCGAGGCCGCACGCATGGCAGTGCGCTCGATGCTGGCCCATCGCCTGCGCACGTTGCTGACCATGCTCGGCATCATCATCGGCGTGGCCGCTGTGGTCACCGTGGTGGCATTGGGCAAAGGCGCACAGGCGCAGGTGGAATCACAGATCAACGAGCTTGGCGCCAGCACACTGGAGATCTTCCCGGGCGCCGATTTCGGTGACCCGCGTTCGGCGGAAATCGAAACGCTGGTGGTCGCTGATGCCGACCATCTGGCCGCACTCAGCTACGTGGACAGCGTCAGTCCGTCCTTGAGCGGCTCGGTGGCCGCGCTGCAGGGCAGCCGACGCGCCAACACGCAGGTGATGGGCGTTGGCGCAGATATGCCGCGCGTACGCGGCCTGCGCTTGAAGGCTGGGCGCTTCTTCACCGATGCTGAAGTGGACGCGCACCGCGCAGTGGGCGTGGTCGACCAGAAGGCCGCCACCGCACTGTTCAGCGGCAGCCCGATCGGCAGCACGGTACTGCTGGGCGGCATGCCGGTAGAGGTGATCGGCGTGGTCGGTGCCAGCGCCTTTGCCGGCGGTGCAACGCCCACTGTCTATGTGCCGTATACCTCGGCATCCTCGCGCCTGCTGGGCAGCCAGCGGCTGGAGAGCATCATCGTGCGTGTGCGCGACAACGTCTCCACCACCGCAGCCGAAGCCTCCTTGGTCGCCGAACTGCAGTTGCGGCACGGCCGTCGCGACTTCTTCATCTACAACGCCGACCAGATCCGCAAGGCGGTCATGAAGTCCAGCCAGACCATGGCCGCACTGGTGTCGGCCATCGCCGCCGTGGCCTTGATAGTGGGTGGGGTAGGGGTGATGAACATCATGCTGGTCTCGGTAAAGGAGCGCGTGCGCGAGATTGGCGTGCGCCTGGCGGTGGGCGCGCGGCAGGGTGACATCCTGCGCCAGTTCCTGATCGAAGCAGTGCTGATCTGTCTCTTCGGCGGCGTACTCGGCGTGCTGCTGGCCTTCAGCGCGGGTGCGTTGTCCAGCCTGTTGTCGCTGGGCGTGCCGTTCCTGTTTACCGCCGCGCCGGTGCTGGCCGCACTGGCGTGTTCGTCGGCCATAGGCCTGGGCTTCGGCTACTTCCCGGCGCGTAGTGCCGCACAGCTGGACCCGATCCAGGCGCTGGCGGCGGAGTAGGGTGCGAGCCCGCCCAGCCATGAGGACAGGCACAGGCGTGGGCCTTGGCCATCGGCTATCTTAAGGCCCCATTCCGCACCTCCCTTCAAGCGGCGACGCATGCACGCGACTTCGATGAGTGTCCGAAACAGGCGATGGCTCAGCTGCCTCCTGGTGTCCGCCGCGCTGTTGGTTGCAGGCTGCGCCAGCGAAACGGCTCCAACAAAGGATCTGGGAGCGGAGATCGATGACGTTGCCGCAGCGCTGATCCAGCAGCCGTTGCTTCATTCAACCTCGATCGGCGTCGTGTACCGGGACAAGGAATTCATCCGTCATCGCGGCGACATGGAAACCGGCAAGCCAGGCCCTCCAACCGATGCGACGCTCTACGAGATCGGTTCGTTGAGCAAGACCCTGGCGGGCACCCTGATGGCCAATGCCGTCCTGGAAGACAAGGTGAGTCTGGACGACGATGTTCGACAGTATCTGCAGGGGGACTATCCGAACCTGCAGTACAAGGGCGAGCCCATCCGCATCCGCCATCTGTTGTCGCACACCAGCGGCCTGCCGAACATGTTGCCGGAGCGTGCGAACACGGTGCTGGCGGACTTCACCGATCATCGTACGCCCGGCGAACTCAACGCCATCTACGCGCACTACGGCAAGGCCGACGTCTTCAAGGATCTGCACGCTGTCGAGATTGGTCGGGCGCCTGGTAAGGATTACGCGTACTCCAGTGCCGGGACGGAGCTGACGGCGCATATCCTGGAGACCGTCTACAAGCGCGACTACGCGTCGCTGTTGCGTGGATTCCTTGGCGATTCCGCGGCAATGACAGGGCCCAGACTCACACTGAGCGAC
This sequence comes from Stenotrophomonas sp. HMWF023, assembly GCF_003060985.1. Classification (NCBI taxonomy): domain Bacteria; kingdom Pseudomonadati; phylum Pseudomonadota; class Gammaproteobacteria; order Lysobacterales; family Lysobacteraceae; genus Stenotrophomonas; species Stenotrophomonas sp. HMWF023. Next base: position 56,353 of record NZ_QAIJ01000234.1, on the reverse strand, counting down.
GACGAGGCGCCGCGGCTTGCAGTCGGCTATCACAGCGACAACCCGGTACCGACCACGCCGATGCCGCAGTTGCCGTGGGGCGCATCCGGGAACGTAAAGGCGACTGTCCCGGAAATGGTGGAGTACCTCAGGTTCCAGCTGGCGAACGGGCCCGTGGTAGAGGAATCGCATCGGCCCTTGGTCAAATTCGATTCCGAGTTCAGCATCGGCTACTTCTGGAACATCGTCGCCGGCGATCAGCTGAAGGGCGTCTACTACGCCCATCATGGTGGCGTGCCGCGTTCGCAGTGCTACATCTACATCATGCTGAAGTACGATCTTGGCATCTTCGTCATCACCAACCAGAGCGGCGACCAGACTGCGCGCGCCATGCAGACGGCGATCGATACGCTGGTCGAGAAGATTGCCGCGCGGGAGGCTGCCGCTGGTGGTGGGATTTCCCGTTAGCGAACCCTTGCTTTCCGTCTGTCGGTGTAGTGCCGAACGATCGTTTCACGTACCCAGGCAGGAGCATTTCGCGTTGATCACCCGTACGTTGAACAAGGTTCTGTTGCTCGCAGGCCTGGGACTTGCCATGGCGCCCACCGCGCCAGCAGCAGAATCGATCCGCAAGACCGCTCCCAAACAGGAAGACATCGATCGAGCATTGGCGCTTGTGTCGTGCAAGGCCGATCACACCGCATTCCGGACCTTGGCCAATCAGGTAGGTGGCATCGCAACCAGCGAAAGGTCACCGGCTGGCTGGCAACCAATCCCCGGCAAAGGTGGGGAATACAGCAACGCGCTGGGTGACATGCCCGGTGTTGTCGCGGAGATGCAGCTTCCAGCACCGGTTCTTGTCTTCGGTCATCCATCCACACGGTTGATACTGTCGCGCAGTTCCGTGGTGGCTGTCTTCGATGGAGCCATTATTGCGGATCTCAGCAAGACCCTGTCCCTGGACGCAGCAGGGTCACATGGCGCGCCCGCAGGAATGCGGGTGGTGCAATCGGTACCGGAAACCCAGGGCGATGGCATCGACGTGATGGCACTGGTGGCCCAGCGGATCGATGCCGATCCGACGCCGATCACCGTAGCCGGGTGCCTGTACTTCACACGGTGAGGTCCGGCACCCTTCCGGGGCCGTTCAGGTAACCGGCGAAGGGCAGTGCAGATCCACGCGCAGCGACATGTCAGAGTGCGCGCGAGCCGGTGTCTGGTACGCTCATCGGGGAGCCATTCTCAGACCTTTTTCACCCTGTCTGCCCCAAGGGTTCAACAAGACTCGGGCGTGGCGTTCAAGCGCTTCTGGGCTTCAGTCGTCGTTTCCATCCTTTCATCAGTCCCCACCGGGTCTGGTCGCACATCCATCGCCAGTGTTGATGCGTTCGGCTAGGCTTGCGCAGATGACCACAAGGATGAACGATGAACCGCTGGCTCTTTCTGCTGTTTGCCGCACTCCCGCTCGCCGCCGGGGCGGTCGTCATCCGTGATGATGTTGACGATGCCAGGTATCAGATCGAAGGATCCGCGTTTCCGGCACTGGCGGACATGCCCGGCGAGGGTCATGGCGTGCTCATCGATCCACGCTGGGTGGTGACCGCAGCGCATGCCGCGCCGATGGAGGGGATGGGTGCATCGGTCACCATCAATGGGAGCGCGTACGGCGTCGAGCGCGTGTACCTGCATCCCGGTTACAGGAGCATGCCTGAGGCCTTGGGCAAGGAGGCGCTGGCAACGGGAAATCCCGCCAAGATCCACGCGTTCCTGGCCGAAACGGATGACATCGCACTGATCAGACTTCAGGCACCCGTGAATGATGTACAGCCCGTGCCGCTCTATCGAGGCACCGCTGAGGTCACACAGATCGCGGCGCTGATAGGGAAGGGCGCCACAGGCAATGGCGCCGCTGGGCTGGTGCCGTGTGGGCCGCATCGCACGACGCTGCGGCGTGCATACAACGCCATTACTGGCGGTAACGATCGGTATCTCTGGTACCGGTTCGATCCGCCACCGCAGGGGCTGCCCCTTGAGGGTGTACTGGGTAACGGCGACAGCGGCGGCCCACTGGTCATCAAGAATCAAGGAACCTCGCAGCTGGTGGGCCTCGGCTCCTGGATCACCGCCGTTCCCGAGCACGCGCTTGAAGCGGGCTTCTATGGCCAGGTTGTCTACAACGTACGTGTATCGCGTTACATCGACTGGATCGAGAGCGTAATGCGCACCAGCGATGATGCGTCACGCTGATCCTCCGTTCGCCTCGATCTTTGGCGGGTAGGCGTGGTTGGACGCTCAGCGCACCCCGCATGTCGCTGAGTTGGAGCGGGAGGCGGGAACCCGCCAGACCTGTTTTCCCTCCTCGTCATCGCCGACGTAGAACGCGATGCGCCCCTCCTCCTCGTAGCGGAGAGTAGGGCTGAAGGTAATAGTGTCGATTTCACTGCCCTTGCCGATGAAACGCATTTCGCCGCCACAGACAAAGTTCGAACCGGGCTCCTCTCCCAGCGCGCCACAGTTCAGTGGCGAGGATTCGGCACGGACCAGCTGCTTTACCCGAGACTGGATGCGTCCCTGGTCGGCCAGTTCGCAGAAGTAGTCGGCGATGGTGTTTCGCATCTGCGCCTGCGATGGTATCCATGCCGGGCAACCGGATGCATCACCTTTGCAGCTGCTTGCCGGAGCGGTGGACGCAGGCGGCGTGGACGGTGCTGCGATCGCCGTGGAGAGAGACAGCAGGGATGCCGCAATGGCAAGTTGCAGGCGAGTGAAAGCGAGCATGCTTATCTCTGGAAACGTGAAATCGACATCCTAACGCAGGGAGCCCGACTCGGCCTTTGCTCGAGCTGCTTCTGCAGCGAGGGGGATCAGCGTCGCGATGGCACCAATCCTCATTCCTCCGGCTTACGCTGCGGCACGCAGTCGTCACGTTCGTGCCAGAGCGGCAGCGCCAGCGCGTGACGCTTCAGCATGACCTGGATGCACGCGTGAGCGTGGTCCCTTTCGGCGTCGTCGCACTGATCCAGAATCTCTGCAGCCAGCGTTTCAAACTGCGGCCAGAACTGCGCCGGATGGCGCACCTGCGCCAACCAGTGCACCAGCATCTCGCCCAGTGCATCAAGCTGCACCTGTATTTCGGGGCGAACGTTCATCCCGGGGCCGCACCCAGGTCAAGCGCAACACGGTAGTGATGACCATCGTCGCGCAGCAGGACGGTGAGGTCCGGCTGCAGCACGCCATCCACATGCAGCGTAGGCTGGCCCTGCGCAGTGCGGGTCACCACGAACTCATAGAAGCTGCGACCGAAGCGGTAGCTCAGTTCGAAGGACGGCCAGTGATCGGGCAGGCAAGGTGCAAGCGACAGCCGGTCCCCTTCACGACGTATGCCGAGCAGGGACTCGACCAGCAGGCGATACATCCAACCCGCCGAACCGGTGTACCACGTCCAGCCGCCGCGCCCGACATGCGGAGACACGGCGTATACATCGGCTGCCAACACATACGGTTCGACGCGGTAGGTCTGGATCGCCTCCGGGTCCAGCGCGTGATTGAGCGGGTTGATCATGCCGGCCAGTTCCCAGGCACGCGCCGCATCTCCTTGCTGTGCGAATGCCATCGCAGCCCACACGGCCGCGTGGGTGTACTGCCCACCGTTCTCGCGCACGCCCGGCACGTAACCGCGAATGTAGCCGGGGTCTTCCGTGGTCTGGTCGAAGGGCGGATCGAGCAGCTGGATCAGCTGGGCGTCCTTTCGCACCAGATGCGTATAGAGCGAATCCAAAGCTTGCTCAGCCCGCTCAGGCGCGGCAACGCCTGACAGCACCGACCAGCTCTGGGAAATCGAGTCGATGCGGCATTCCTGATTCTGTGACGAGCCCAACACGGCGCCGTTGTCGAACCAGGCGCGGCGGTACCACGCGCCGTCCCAGGCATGCTGTTCCAGGTTCTGGCGCAGGCTTTCGGCCTGCTGTTGGCACCACTGCGCACGGGCGGCATCGCCACGCGCGTTGGCCAGCCCGATGAAGCGGTGCAGCGTGTCATGCAGGAAGAACCCGAGCCATACACTTTCACCGCGCTGCTGGTCGCCGACGCGGTTCATGCCGTCGTTCCAATCACCGCTGCCCATCAGCGGCAGACCGCGCTCGCCGAGCAACCGGCAGCCGCGCTCGAGGGCGCGGACGCAGTGCGCATACAGCGTGTCGCGCTGTGTCGAAGGCGTAGGCAGGTCGTAATACCCTTCCTCTTCCGGCGTCACCGCGCGCCCCTCGATGAAGCCGACCACTTCGTCCAGCACGCTGGCGTCGCCGGTGACCTCCAGATAGCGGCATGCGCCCTGGGGCAACCAGAGATAGTCGTCCGAGCAGCGGGTGCGCA
>NZ_QAIJ01000234.1:42841-51993 GCF_003060985.1 Stenotrophomonas sp. HMWF023 | reverse complement strand
GCGGCGGATGCCACCAGTGCATCACATCGCCTTCGGTGAACTGGTGTGCAGCACATAGCAGCAGGTGTTCGCGGGTCAGGTCGGGGCGAGCGTGCACCAGGGCTAGCGCGTCCTGCAGCTGGTCGCGGAAGCCGAACGCGCCGCCTGACTGATAGTAGCCACTGCGCGCCAGGTAGCGGCAGCCCAGGGTCTGGTAGACCAGCCAGCCGTTGGCCAGTGCGTCCAACGCCGGGTCCGGGGTGCGCACCTGCACCGTGGCCAGCACATTGCGCCAGTGGATGCGCACCGCGTCCAGCGCGTCGATGGCCTCCTGAGCGCCCTGGCGGCTTCGCGCCAACGCCAGCGTTTCGTCGCGGTCGCGCCCTGCGCCAAGGCGGAAGGTCGTTTCACTGCGGTCGCCCGGGGCCAGCTCCAGCGGCACCTGGATCGCCGCGCAGGGATCCAGGCCCGCACCCACCCGTGCATCCAGACGCTCGCGCCGCAGCGCCGCTGGTGCCTGCAGGCTGCCGTTGCGGCCGATGAACTCGAGGCGATCACAGGTCCAGCCGCAGCCGTCGGCATCGGTGTCGAAGAAGGCCATCCGGCCGCCGAAATCGGTGCTGTAGGCGTTGCGCGCCAGCAGCGCCCCGGTCTGGTGGTCGCGTTCGGTGACCACGTGCATGCGCGACTTCGCGCGCAGGTCACCCATCACCCATTCGACGTAGCCGATGGCCGACAGCCGCCGTGTCCTGCCCGACAGGTTGTGCAAGCGCAGGACCGAGAACTTCAGTGGCGCGGTGACGTCGACGAATACCCACAGCTCGCTGGCGATGCCGTCCTCCACATGCTCATAGACGGTGTAACCGAATCCATGGCGCGTGCGGTACGCCCCGGTGCCCCTGCGTGGCAGCGGCATCGGCGACCACACGCGACCGGTGTCCTCATCGCGCACGTAGAAGGCCTCGCCACCCGTGTCCGACACCGGATCATTGAGCCAGGGCGTCAAGCGGAATTCGTGTGCATTCTCGAACCACGTGTAACCCGGTGCACTCTCGCTGACGACCGTGCCCAGGCGGGCGTTCGCGATCACGTTGGCCCATGGCGCCGGCGTTGGCGCGTCTTCGCGCACCACCACAACGTATTCGCGGCCGTCCTCGCTGAAGCTGCCGGTACCGTTGTCGAACTGGCCGGCGCCACGGTAGGGAAGGAACGGCCACGGGTCGTCCACGTCCTCGTCGTGCTCCGCGCCCGGGGGCAAGCCGGCATCGGGGGCCGAATCGGCAATGATGGGCAGCCCCGGGGTCGGCTCCGACGTCAGTGCCAGTTCCTCCTGCACCGCCTGCGGTGTCAGCGGAGGGATCCGTCGCGGAGGCAGCGGTTGGCGGCCGACCTGAGCGGCAAGGGTGCCGTCCTCGTCGCTGATCACTGCCCGCGCCACCGCCTGCAACAGGATGCGGTCCTCGTGGGTCATGTTCTGCACCGGCCGCACGAAAATGCCGCCGGGGCGATCAAGCAGGCCTGTCTCCGAACTGGCGGCGACCATCCCCAGAATCTGGTCCTGCAGTTCCTGCCGATAGCCGGCCTTGCTGTCGTTCCAGATGACCAGGTCGGTGTTGAGGCCCTTCTGGCGCCAGTAGGCATGTGCCTGCACCAGTTGCCGGACCAGTTCCACGTTGTCCGCGTCGGTGACCTTGAGAAGCACGATCGGCAGGTCGCCCGAGATCGCGTGACTCCACAGCCCGGATTGTCCGCGCTGGTTCTGCAGCAGGACGCCGGCACCCGCGCGCAGCAGTGGTCCTGCATACAGCACGTGGGCAGCCAAGCGCTCGTACAGCGCTGCCTCGGCCTGGCTTGCGTTGATCTGCCGGCGCACCACCTGGCTGTGCGTCCAGGCCAGGTCGAAGACGCGGTCGGCCAAGCGACGATCACGGTATTTGTCTACCAGCACCTCGCAACCGGGGCGGTCGCCGCCGACGCCGTACACCATGTCCAGCTGCACGGTCTGCTCGGGCTCAAGCACCACGCGGACGCGGATCGCCACGATCGGGTCGAGCACCGAGCCATCCGTGCCGGAGAGGTCGGTATCGGTGGTCAATGCCTGCGGCGTCCGTGGCGTATTGCCACGGCCCAGGAAGCGCGCACGGTCGGTTTCGTAGGAGATCGACACCACCTCCGCGTCATGCACCGCGACCAGATGGAACATCCACGGCGGTACTTCGTCGTGCGAACGTGGCCGGCGCGTGCATAGCACGGCCTGCTTGGCTGCCAGAATCTCGCTCTGCACGAAGAGATTGCTGAAGGCCGGATGCGCATCGTCGGCCGCCGCAGGTGCCAGCACCACTTCGGCATAGGTGGTGATCTCCACCGTACGCGAGCGACGGCTGCGGTTGGTCAGGCGCAGGCGCCTGAGCTCGATGTCGTCCTCGGCAGAGATGGCCACCTGCAGATGGCTCTCGCAGCCGCGGCGCGTACCACGGAACTCCGCCTTGGCATCCGAGAAGATCGCCTCGTAATTGTCCACCGCCACGCAGGTGGGCTGGTACGCGGCAGACCAGAACTCGCCGCTGTCCACATCGCGCAGATAGCAGAATGACCCCCAGGCATCGGTGGTGCCGTCCTCGCGCCAGCGGGTGAGCGACAGGTCGCCGTGACGGCTGTAGCCGCCGCCGGCATGGGTCAGCATGCCGTGGTAGCGTCCATTGGACAGCAGCTGCACCTCCGGGCGCGGGCCACCCGGGTCGCGCAGCACGCGCAGGGACGTCTCGTCCTCTGCCATGGCGGAGTGCTCGCCCAGGGCTTCGACTTCATGCGGATGGAATACGCCGATGCGCGGGATGCGTTCCTGCAGCAGCAGCAAGGTGGCCTGGAACTCGACATCGGCAAGGAAGCGGCGCTGCATCGGCTGGTCGCGCAACAGGTAATCCAGCGACAGCAGTCCCATGCCTTGGTGGTGGGCCATGAACGAACGCAACAGCACGTGATCCTGCCCCGGCGGCAGCCGGGCAGGGGTGTAGTCGATCGCCTCGTACATGCCGAAGCGCCCGGAGAAGCCCAATCCTTCCAGCACCTGCAGGTTCTGGCACGCCGCTTCCGGCGCCACCATCAGCGCCATCATGCTGGCATAGGGCGCGATGACCCGATCCTGGCCCAGGCCGCGCTTGAGCCCCAACCCCGGCACACCGAATGCCCGATACTGGTAGTTCAGGCGCGCATCGACGGCGTTGTAACCGGACTCGGACACGCCCCACGGCAGGTTCAGGGTGCGGCCGTAGACGATCTGCGCCTCGACCGCATGCCGCGCGGTCTGGTCCAGCAGGGTGTCCGGATAGCTGGGCATCACCAGCTGTGGCATGAGGTACTCGAACATCGAGCCACTCCATGACAACAGCGTCGGCGTGCCGTTGACCTCGGTGAGCATCCGGCCGAGCGCAAACCAGCTTTCCTGCGCCAACTGCCCTTGAGCGATGGCGACGAAGGCACACAGGCGCGCTTCGGAGGCCAGCAGATCGTAGAAGCTGTTGTCGAGGCGATGGTCGTCGACGTTGTAGCCGATCGAGAGCAGGTTGCGGGTGCGGTAGAACAGGAACCCGTATTCCATCAGCGAGAACTGCCCGGCGCGGTGCGCCAGGTCCTGCAGCTGCTGGATGCGCGCACGCGCGTCCGCACCGACCGTACCCTGCAGGCCGGCCAGCTGGCGCAGGGATGGCACCGCTGCCTCGGCGTCCGCGCCGGCATCGGCTGGGAGGTCGGCCAGCGACGCATGGGCAGCATGGCATTCGGCGGCGAACAGGGCGGGCCAGTGCAGCTCGCCTTCCTCGGGCGATTCCGCTGCCGGCCACTGCACCAGCACGGCGTCGGCCAGGTCGACCAGCTCCTGCAGGCGGGCGAGGATCTGCGCCGTCCCGACGGGGCGGTCGACACGCGCTGACGCCAGACGCTGGCGAAGGTGGTTGAGCGCCTCGCTCAGTTGCGTATCGTCGGGGCAATGGCGCTGCCGTTCCTCTTCCAGCACGCCGAGCGTATCGGCCAAGCCGTCGAACGTGTGCGGCGCCAGCACCGGCGCGTCCACCAGCGCAAGCAGGCCCTGGCGCAGCGTCAGCAGATGGCCGGCAAGATTGCCGCTGTCCACGGTGGAGACATAGCGCGGCGGCAGCGGCGCCAGGGTTTCGGTGTCGTACCAGTTCAGGAAGTGGCCGCGATGGCGCGGCAGCTGGTCCAGCGTATCGAAGGTGAGGGCCGTACGTTCAGCGACCGCGCCCAGCTGCAGATAGCCGAAATCCCACGCCGACAGATTGGCCAGCAGGGACAGGCCGATGTTGGTCGGCGAGGTGCGACGTGCCACCACCAGCGACGGATGCTCCTGGATGTTGTCCGGCGGCAACCAATGATCCTGCTCGCGCACCCACGCCTGGAAGAACGACCAGGTGCGCCGTGCCAGTCGGCCAAGGAACGCCCGCTGTGTAACGGACAGTTCCGCCACGCTCGCGACCGGCGGCCGGCCCAGCCACGCCATCAACGCGGGCGCAAAGGTCCACGCCAGCAGCAAGGGCAGGGCGAGCGGCAGTGCCTGCGGACGCACGCTGGCCACCACGGCTACCAGCACGAGCGCCAGCAGCGAGGCCGGCGCCATCACCCGCCATTCCGCGCCGCGGTCGCTGCCCAGGCGGCGCTCGACTTCGCTGGAGGGGTTCCATTGCAGCAGGTGACGACGTGTAACGACCATGCGCCAGAGCGTGCGCAGCACCGCGTCCCCGGCCAGCAGCGCTTCGAAGGGCAGACACGCAACCTGGGTGGCCGCACGCAGCAACGACTGCAGCGCACCGCGCCCAACCTTGATGTAATGCGCTTCCAGCGGTGTGTCGTCCGGAACGCTCAGGGCATCGCGCAGCATTCCTATCAGCGGCGGCGCGTACCACAGTGCCAGCACCCACGCCGTCCATGCTGCAGGGTTTGCGGCATACAGCCAGCCCACCACCAGCAAGGCCAGGGCAGCGATCGGCACCAGGCTGCGGCGCAGGTTGTCCAGCAATTTGCCGCGCGACAGCAGACTGAGCCGGTTGCGTTCCCATCCCGGGCCCGGGCGTGGCGTCCACGGCATCAACCAGGGCAACAGCTGCCAGTCGCCGCGGATCCAGCGCGCACGGCGCTTGGCGTCGGCGGCGTAGCGCTCGGGATAGTCCTCGTACAGGCGTACATCGCTGACCAGGCCTGCGCGTGCATAACAGCCTTCCAGCAGGTCATGGCTGAGGATGCGGTTCTCTGGCAAGCGGCCCTCGAGCGCATGCTCGAAGGCCTCGACGTCATAGATGCCCTTGCCCACGAACGAGCCTTCGTCGAACAGGTCCTGGTAGACGTCCGAGACCATGCGTGTGTACGGATCGATGCCGGGCTCGCTGCCGAACATCCGGGCAAAGCGCGAGGTGCGGCGCCGGCCCAGACTGGTGCCCACGCTGGGCTGCAGAATGCCGTAACCCTCCACCACTCGTTGCAGCGTCGGATCGAAGCGCGGGCGGTTGAGCGGGTGTGCCAAGGTGGCGACGAAGGCGCGGGCCGCATCGCGCGGAAGTTGTGTGTCCGAATCCAGGGTGATCACGTAACGGACGCCGATCAGCGCAGCCGCGTCACCGATGATGCGCATGAACGCGGCCGCATCGCCCAGGCGGAGCAGGGCATTGAGCGCTGCCAGCTTGCCGCGCTTGCGCTCGTGCCCCATCCACACGCCTTCGCCCGGGTTCCATTGCCTGGGGCGGTGCAGCAGGTAGAAGCGATCGCCGCGCTCGGGCGCGTAGCGCGTGTTCAGCTCCTCGATCCGTGCCGTGGCGTGCGCAAGCAGGGTGTCGTCCGCCGCCGCCGTGGCCTCCGCCGCGTCGAGAAAGTCCGTCAGCAGCACGAAGCGCAGCTGAGGATCGCGGTTGGCCAGGAACCGGACTTCCAGCGCCTCCACCAGCACATCGATCCCGTCGACGCTGGAAAGCATCGACGGGACCGCGACCACGGTGGCGCAGGCGGCAGGGATGCCCTCGCTGAAATCCAGCTTGGGCAGCGGCCTCGGTGCCACCAGCACCGTCGCAGTCCAGTTCACCAGCACGATGCCCAGCTCACTGAACACCAGCAGCCCCAGCAGCGCGGCCAGCCAGAGGGGTGCCGCGCCACTGCCGGTTGCCAGCAGGCCAGCGGTAGCCAGTACCGCCAGCAGGACGATGGGCAGCAGGTACAGCGCAAGCGGCACGCGATGTGCCAGTCGCCGTGCCTTGCGGTGCCGCGGTGCTGCCTCGGCCACTGCTTCAACAGTGGCGTTCACGCCTTCGCCAACCAGCCAGTAGCCCACGTGCGTGCGCGGCCCATCCGGCGGTGTCGCCGCCCGTGCCAGGTCCAGCGCGATGGTGGCCACGCGTTCCTCTGCCATGCGGCTACCGCGGGCGATCTTCTCCACCACGTGGCGATAGGCGTCGCGGGTGGCGAAATCCATCTGCGCATAGACGGCCATCGGGTCTTCGCGCAGCCGCTGTTCCACCACACTCATCTCTTCAACAAAGGTGCGCCAATCCATGGTGGAGAGAAAGCGCAGGCTGCCGATGCTGTTGCCGATCGATACCTGATCGGCCGCCTGCTGCTGGCCCTCGGCGGCGACCAGTTCGTCGATGCGCTGTCCAGCCGCTGCCGCCCACTGCTCCAGCCAGGCCACGGGCATGGCCCACGCGCCCCCGCGCCCATGCAGCGAGCGCGTCAGCTCGGCGATGAACGCGCCGGTCAAGGGCGGCGCGGACCGTGCCATGTCCGCAACCACCAGGACCACATCGGTCGGAGTCTCGGAAGCGGCTTGATTGAGGTTGTCTGCCCATTGTGAAGCCAGGCGACGGTCAGTCCCATCGCGCATCACCCGCGCGGCCATGCGCCGCAGGTTCTCCAGCAGGGCCAGGCGCAGCATGATGGGGACCGCCCACAGCTCGCCCAGGCTCAGCGGCGCGAGCGACTGGTACGAGGCGATGAAACGGCCCAGGGTGTCGGCGTCAATGCGGCCATCGCCGTGCGCAATGGCCTGCATCGACAGTTCATAGACCCGCGGCAGCCCGGCCGAGGGGCCCGAGACAAGCGACGGCAGCTGCCGGCTGTAGCCGCGCGGCAGGTGGCGTCGCGCGGTCTGGATCTGTTCTTCGATCAGGTAGTAGTTGTCGAGCAGCCATTCCCCCGCCGGGGTTACCGGCCGCTGTTCGCGCACCACACTGCTGAGCAGCGTATTGGCGTCTTCCAGCACACGCTCATTGGCCTGCAGCCGATCGAGCAAGCGCTCCGGGCCGGGGCGCATGCGCACGCGATGCTGGCGTGCAAGTGCGCGGCCGTACACCTCCATCTGTTCAACGCTGTACAGAGCGGCACGCAATGGGCCCTCGGTGGCCTCGATGGCCGGTACCGAGGCCTGGTGCTCACGCCAGCGCCAACGCACGCGACGACGCAGGCGCAGCCAGCGGCCAAATAGACGACGAAGGTGGGGCATGGGTTACCGAGGGGGGAGGGCGCGTCCTGCATAGTTGCATTGCGGGTGCCGTGGTAGCCGTGAAGAGCGGGCTGTCGGCCCGTGATGCCAGAGTTGAGCCCCGAGGACGGAACTCCCTCGCCACATTCATCCCGCAGCAGCGAGAATGCTTCACCGGGCACGCCCTGATGCGTGCCGCTTACTGCCTGCAGGATCGCGAAGATGTCCAACAATCCCTTTGGTGAGTCGTCATGCGCTACCGCAGCCAGCGGCTGCGTCGAGGTGCGCGGTGCGCGCGAGCACAACCTCAAGAATGTCGATGTCTCCATTCCGCGCAATGCACTGGTGGTGTTCTCCGGGGTCTCGGGTTCCGGAAAGTCATCGCTGGCGTTCGGCACAGTCTTCGCCGAGGCGCAGCGGCGCTACTTCGAGTCGGTTGCGCCGTATGCACGACGCCTGATCGACCAGGCGGGCGTGCCCGATGTGGATGCCATCGATGGGCTGCCACCGGCAGTGGCCCTGCAGCAACAGCGTGGCGCCAGCAATGCACGTTCGTCTGTGGGCAGTGTCACCACGCTGTCCAGCCTGGTGCGCATGATGTATTCGCGTGCAGGGGCATACCCGGCCAATCAGCCCATGCTGTACGCCGAGGACTTCTCACCCAATACGCCGCAGGGCGCCTGCAGCACCTGCCACGGCCTTGGGCACGTCTACGAAGTGACCGAAGCATTGATGGTTCCGGACCCGTCGCTGAGCATCCGCGAGCGCGCCATCGCCTCCTGGCCGCCGGCATGGCATGGCCAGAACCTGCGCGACATCCTGGTCACGCTCGGCTACGACATCGACATTCCGTGGAAGAAGCTGCCGAAGAAGGACAGGGAGTGGATCCTGTTCACCGAGGAAACGCCGACCGCGCCGGTCTATGCTGGCTTCACGCCTGCCGAGACCCGTGCCGCTCTCAAGCGCAAGCTGGAGCCCAGCTACATGGGCACGTACACCGGTGCCCGCCGCTACGTGCTGCACACGTTTGCCAATACCCAGAGCGCGCTGATGCGCAAGCGGGTTTCCCGCTACATGGAAGGCAAGCTGTGCCCGGCCTGTCACGGAAAGCGCCTGAAGCCGGAGGCACTTTCGGTCACCTTCGCCGGTGTGGATATCGGTGAATTCATGCGGCTGCCGATGGATCAACTGGCGGATCTGCTCGAGCCCATCGCGCACGGCGATTTCAGCACCCACAGCCGTGGCTCAAGCAACAGAGGAGGTGCCACGCGCCGCGATCGCACCCAGCGAGCGGCCAGCGGTGGTGCCAGCCATGCTTCGGCCCCCGACGTACGACTGACCTCGGCATTGTCGGAAGAGAAGCGCTTGGCTGCACAGCGGCTCGCCGGCGGGGTCATGGCGCGTGTAAGGCAGTTGCGTGGCCTGGGCCTGGGGTATCTCTCGCTGGATCGCGCCACGCCAACGCTATCGGCCGGCGAACTCCAGCGCCTGCGGCTAGCCACGCAGCTCAGCTCGTCGCTGTTTGGTGTGCTGTACGTGCTTGACGAGCCATCGGCCGGCCTGCATCCCGCCGACAGCCAAGCGCTGTACGACGCCCTGGACCGGCTGCGCGACGGCGGGAACTCGGTCTTCGTTGTCGAGCATGACCTTGAGCTGATGCGCCGCGCGCAATGGCTGGTGGATGTCGGCCCTGAGGCGG
>NZ_QAIJ01000234.1:0-42831 GCF_003060985.1 Stenotrophomonas sp. HMWF023 | reverse complement strand
CTCTACAGCGGCGAGCCGGATGGTCTGCGGCACGTACAGGATTCACGCACGGCCCTGTATCTGTTCGACCAGGTGTCTGCGCCTGCCAGCCGGCAGCGCAGCGCCGGGAACTGGCTGGAACTGAAGGGCATCCACCGCCACAACCTGCAGGGCGTGGATGCGCAGCTGCCGCTGGGGCTGCTGACCGCAGTGACCGGCATTTCGGGATCGGGCAAGTCCAGCCTGATGGCACAGGCACTGCCTGAGCTGATGCTGCTGCATCTTGGGCATGAGCCCGCGGACGATGGCGCCGAGGGCGCGTCTACGGACGGGCCAACAGTGATCGAAGTGACGCGAGGTCGGTTGGCAGGCGATGTGGACGCCATCCAGCGGGTGGTGCAGGTGGATCAGAAGCCCATCGGCCGCACGCCACGGTCCAATCTGGCCACCTATACCGGGTTGTTCGACCACGTGCGCAAGTTGTTCGCCGCGACGCCGGCGGCACGCCGCCGGCGTTTCGATGCGGGCCGCTTCTCGTTCAACGTTGCCAAGGGCCGATGCGAGACCTGCGAGGGCGAAGGATTCGTCAGCGTCGAACTGCTGTTCATGCCCAGCGTCTATGCACCGTGCCCCACTTGCCACGGCGCCCGCTACAACGAGGCCACGCTGAAGGTGCTGTGGAACGACCGCAACATCGCCGAGGTCCTGCAGATGACGGTAGACCAGGCGCATGCGTTCTTCATCGAGGAGGATGCCATTGCCCGCCCGCTGCAGCTGCTGAAGGAAATCGGTTTGGGCTACCTGAGGCTGGGCCAGCCGGCCACGGAACTGTCAGGCGGTGAAGCACAACGCATCAAGCTGGCGACCGAGTTGCAGCGCAGCCAGCGCGGGCGCACGCTTTACGTACTGGACGAACCCACTACCGGCCTGCATGCATCGGACGTGGACAGGCTGCTGGTCCAGCTGCAGCGGCTGGTTGAAGCCGGAAATACGGTGGTGATGATCGAGCATGACATGCGTGCCGTCGCGCAGGCGGATTGGGTGATCGACCTAGGGCCCGGCGCTGGCAGTGCGGGTGGCACCATCGTGGCGAAGGGAACGCCACATCAGGTCGCTCGCGCCAGGGGAAGTAGGACGGCGCCGTTCCTTGCGCGGGAGCTGGGGCAGGGCGACTGAGTCGAGTTAGGATCTGAGCTGTGGCCGTCAGGGCATCGTCCGCTACTGGCCGAGAGCGGACCCGCGGTCTAGCTGAGATTCCGATAGAAGTGCAACTATCCATTTGCGAGACAGTGCGGACATGACCGCGCCGAGAGATGACGTAAGCCAGTACCATCGATTGCTGCGACGCCAGAATTCGACTCAACACACCGACGCGGAGCGCAGAGAGCTACTTCAGGTGCTGACTGCGGCTCCGGGCGCGGGGAACGTGAAGATCATAGAGGTGCATCCGATACGTCCCCGTGAGTAGCCTGATTCGGTTGGCCTGAGCCACACAACCGCTCCTCGCGGAATGGGGCGCCGGGCAACGCTGATTGCATTTGCCGAACGCAGCAACAAAACTTGGCCCTGGAACAAATCGCAGAAGTCCATCGCATCACCATAGCTGGAAGCCAGTCATGACTTCGAACGTTGAGTTCTTTGTTGAGGCGATCACCAAAGATCGCACTGGGAAGTCGGTGTACGTAGGATTTGTCGTCACAGGCGGCCCTATATGCGTCGGTGACAAGTTTGTCTCGATGTATGAAGTTCCAAGGACACTGGAAGATATCCAGCTGGGACGCCCGCGCACCGCTCCAGTCAACGTCCGTGCCACCTCTATTCATGTGGATGCAATAGATACAGGCAGGAGGCGAGTACAGGCGCTACCTGATGGCGTGACCGGCGCACTCTATCTGGCGGGTGAAGACGTGGGTTCTATCGGAGTCCGAACATACTTGCTAACTTCGAGCTGAATTCAGTGATCCTCAGTCATTGTCATGGACGAACCGCTGATATGGTTGATTGCTATTGAATCGAGTGTAACCACCCTCCCGATCCAATTTCGGAACAAGAGTTCCTGGGATAGCGGGAGCGGCAGCTGGGGATCTCTGCCCAGCGCGTAGACCAACCAAAAGCAGCTCAGCATCGCGGGTCCGATTGACGCGGGAGTTCCAAATGTCCGCTTCTGGCAGAAAGCAGGCCTTGCGGATACCTTTGCGGCGTGGTCGATGCCAGCCTCCGCTTCAGACCCATAATGTCCACTGGACGGGATGCCGAGCATGCGTGATCGCAGCGAATCCAAGGCACCCGAAAGCAATTCCGAGGGACCACCGCTTGGACGGATAAGCGCCATGAAGGGGTATCTATCCTTCATGGCAGCATGTCTGCTGGCAGGCTGTACTACGTTGCCTCAGCTCTCCGACGGCGTCACGCTTTCGATTCGCTCCTACGACCCCGCTACAGGGGACTACGCCATAGAGCTGCGCAACGACACGGCGCGGCCGATCCTGTATCTCAATCCGTATCTGACGTTCGACACCATTCGCTTGCCAGATCCAGAGCCGTTCCCGGAGTCGCCGGAAGGAATGGTGCTTATGGTTCACAGCACAAAGCTTGCCCCAGGCCAGTCTGCGGTCCTTTCGGGCAAGTGCACCAAGGGTGGTGCTTGTTCCAGGCCGGAAACCTATGTGGCCGTCCGGGCCTGTTGGTTCTCGAAAGCCTGGAATTGCAGGCAGTACTTCCCGATCTGGTCGGAAACGCCGTTGACTGGTGTCTAACGGACCATCGCCCCATGCAGGTGGCCCCACAAGCGCGACGCACCACCGCCGGGCTGGCAGAGGAAACCAGGCAGGCTCGGACGCAATCCTCCCCAGGAACGGGCCGACTGCGTGTATTCCTGCCTCCGGCAGCAGTGCCTGGGAAGCAGCCTGCCATTTCACCGGATGCAGCAGGCTCAGCCGCCACACTCGCCACTTCCTTGGAACCACCGACGCTCGCAGAATCGCCCGATGTTCGATCTTCAACGTCTCCGCACCCGTATTTCAGCGATGGTGCTGACCGAAGGATGGCGCCGGCGCGCGGCATTGTGGACCGGCGCGGTGGCGGTGGCGTTGGTTGCCATCGTGTTCGCCAAGGCCAGCGATGCCGCCTTCCATGTCTTCCAGCGCGTCATTGCCCATTCCCCCTGGTGGGCGTTGCTGCTCACGCCGGGCATCTTCGCGCTGCTGGCCTGGCTGACCGCCGGTGCGCTCAAGCCCACCCGGGGCAGCGGCATTCCGCAGGTCATCGCATCGCTGGAACAGCCGGACCCGGAATTCCGGCAGGTCAACCTCTCGCCTGCGGTTTCGGCGGGCAAACTGCTGCTGACCTCGCTGTCCCTGCTTGGCGGCGCGTCGGTTGGCCGCGAAGGCCCCACCGTGCACGTGGGGGCCAGCCTGATGTACCTGTTCGGGCGCTGGTTCGGGTTCAAGGATCCCCGCGAGCTGTCGCACTTCCTGCTGGCAGGTGGCGCGGCCGGCATCGCCGCGGCCTTCAATACGCCGCTGGCGGGCATCGTGTTCGCCATCGAAGAGTTGAGCGGGCGCTTCGAGCACCGCTTCTCGGGCACCTTGCTCACCGCGGTCATCGTGGGCGGCGTGGTGTCCTTGGGCCTGCTGGGCAACTACACCTACTTCGGCCACGTCTCGACGCTGCTGCCCCTGGGCCAGGCGTGGGGCGCCATTGTGTTGTGCGGCGTGGTCGCCGGCCTGCTGGGCGGACTGTTCGCCCGGGTGGTACTGCTGACCATGTCCGGTCATCCGCGCTGGCTGGGCAGCCTCAAGCGGGACCATCCGGTGCTACTGGCCGCGGCCTGTGGCTTGATCGTGGTGGTACTGGCGCTGATCTTCGGCGACGGCGCGTTCGGTACCGGCTACGAGCAGGCGCGCAGTCTCGTGCAGGGCCAGGCCATCGTCGGTCACGAGTTCGGCCTGATGAAGCTGCTCGCCAACCTGGCGTCCTACGTGGCGGGCATACCCGGCGGGCTGTTCTCACCCGCCTTGGCGGTGGGGGCCGGGCTGGGGCACAACCTGGCGGTGCTGATGCCGGCGGTGGACCCGAAGGCGTTCGTGCTGCTGGGCATGTGCGCCTACCTGACAGGCGTAACCCAGGCGCCACTGACCTCGGCAGTGATCTCGCTGGAACTGACCGACAGCGGCGATCTGCTGCTGCCGATCCTGGCCACCGTACTGATTGCCCGGGGCGTGTCCGGCATGGTCTGCCGGGTGCCGATCTACCGCGGGCTGGCCGAACAGCTGCTGGCCAGCAGCGCAGTTGATGGCGGCCAGAAAGTCACAGCTGCACCACGCCCTACGGACTAAGTGCCGTTCCAGCCCGCGTGCTGATCAGAGCAGCAGCAACGCGCCGATCAGCGCGGGCGGCATCACCAGCGCGCCGACCCGCAGGAAGTCGAGCGCGCTGACGTGCTCGCCTTCGCGACGCAGCGCTACCAGCCACAGCATGGTGGCGAGCGAGCCGGTCACCGACAGGTTCGGGCCCAGGTCCACGCCGATCAGCAACGCCGCGCGCGTCTGCGCCGGCAGCTCGGCCATCTGCCCCAGCGAGCCGGCCGCCAGGCCCACCGGTAGGTTGTTGGCCACGTTGCTGAGCAGTGCGGCTGCGGCGCCGGCAAGCCCGCCCGCCTGGTGCGGCGAGGTCTGTGCCAGCGTCTGCAGGGCGCTGGCCGCCGTCTGGATGACACCGGTCTGCGACACCGCTTCAACCAGCACGAACAGGCCGGCCACCAGCGGCAGCACGCCCCACGACACGTGGCGCATCAGCGGCAGCGGGCCGCGGCGCTGGCGGATCGCCACCACCGCTACGCTCAATGCACCCGCACAGAAGGTGGCCAGGCCCAGCGGGCCATTCAGTGCAGAGGTCACCAGCAACACGGTGCCGGTGAACAACACGCCCAACGCACTCAGCCGGCCACCCTCGGTAAGCGGGCGATGCGCGGGCGCGGCGGCCAGCGGCTGTGCGATCTCGCGGCGGTGCACCCAGCGCAGCACCAGATAAGTGGCGCCAATCGCAGCCAACGAAGGCAGCGCGAACTGCGCCAGCCATTGCAGCAGCGAGGGCATGTGGTTGCCGTACACCACCAGGTTGGCCGGGTTGGAAATGGGCAGCACGAAGCTGGCCGCGTTGGCGATGAACGCGCAGACGAACAGATAGGGCAGGGGATTGGCGCGGGCCGCCTTGCATGCCGCGTAGACCGCGGGCGTCAGCACCACCGCCGTGGCATCGTTGGACAGGAACACCGTTACCACCGTGCCAACCAGGAACACCAGATCGAACAGGCGCCGCCCCGAACCGCCGGCATGCCGCACCGCATACAGCGCCAGCCAGTCGAACAGGCCCTCGCGCCGTGCCAGCTCGGCCAGCACCATCATGCCGATCAGGAACAGGTAGACATCCCGCCCTTCGGCGACCGCATGCCAGGTCGTGCCGAGCGACACCGCCCCGAGCAGCGGAAGCAGCGCGGCCGCGCCCAGCGCCCACACGTATTCCGGAATACGGAACGGCCGGAACAGCAGGCCAACGGTGGCAACGGCCACGGCCGCCCAGATGATGAAGGGGGAATAGGAAGCAAGCATGGAGTAAGTGGGGTCTCAGCTGCACCGGCGCGTAGCCAACAGCAACGCGCACGCTGCATCGCGGCAAGTGCGAGAAAGCCGGCATCATACCCGGTAGATGGTTCACGCAATTCACGCGTGACGCGTCACGGTAATTCCGATTCCGGACTCCCGCGATTCGAGGGCGGTGCCGGCCGCTGACCGGCAAGGCGCCATCTGAAACCCGCCTCGGCTACGATTCGCTGACCGACACAAACGTCGATGGGACAGGGGGCGCGATGGACATGCAGGCAGGCATCGCATTCGATTCACCCGCGCAGGCCGAACCGCGGGAGGAACTGACCTTCCAGTGGCTTTATGGGCGTGTGCAGGGACTGGTCGATCACAGCATCTACCCGAAGGCGGGCCGATTGGAGAAGTGGTCGTTCTGGGTGGGCATGCTCGCAGCCGTCATCGGTGTTCTGATCGGCCTCGCCCCTGCCCGATGGCTGCCTGTCAATGTCGCGGTGGTGCTTGTCGTGGTTTGTCTGGTTGTTGAGATCGCAGGTTTCGTTCTCAGTGTCGTGCTTATGGCACAGAGAGAGCTTCACCAGTACATCCAGCCCAGGTTGTCGCATGCCAGGGAAATGGACAGCGAGTTCACTCATTGGCGGGCGGTGATTACAGACCTCCGCAGCTTTCCGAGGGGCCAGCGCGAGCAACGTCTCAAGTACGTCAGCAACCTGCGGACCAATATGATCGACCGCATGGGCTTGATGTACGGAGGACTGCAGCGTCTTGGCCCGTTTCCACTGCTTATCGCACTCTACCTTCAGTTTCGCAGCTGGAAATGGGGCGATTGGGGCGCTGTCTTTGATGTTGGCTGGGCAGGCGCGCTGCTCATCTTTGGAATGGCGTTCTTCTATCTGATGGGCTGGGTACTTATCGGTCAGCGCATCCGGTTGGATACCTACGTGGCACTGCTGGAAGCTTCCATCCAAGAGCCCGAACCGGAGCAGGCGCCATCCCCGTCGACGCTGCAGGTCACGCAGCCATCCTGTGTGTAGCGTCCAGCGTCTCAGCCGCACTCATCCACCACTCTTCAGCAACCATCAGTGACAGTCGATCCTGCAGCGTAGACTGAAGATGCGCCTGGATCCGACTTCGCGGGAGACCACGCCGGGTCTGCGCTACGGCTTCTTCCGCGAAAAATTCATGCCCTTCGTGAATATGGAGGGCATGTGTGCGGCGTGGCGCCGCTTTACAGACTCCAATCGATGCGAAGGCCCGCGATCAGCGCATTGGGCAGGTCGCGCTGGCGTGCCGGCTCGTCGAACTGGTCAGGATGCACGATGTAGTGCAGGTTCGGCGCGATGCGAAGCTGCGGGGTGAGCTGGATGCCATAGCTCAACTCCATCATCACCTGGCTGTCGTGCGGGGTGCCGCTGCCGCCGGCCGCGGCACGGGCAAGGCGCAGGTTCTCCAGTGCGATGTCGCTGTACTTCTGCTGGGTGACAACAAAGGCGATGCTGTCCTGCGGTCGGCTGGCAAACGTGCCTTTCTGCACCAGGCCGGCCTGCAGGAAGTGGTCTTCGATCAACTGGCCGGAGGTGCCCTTGAGCGCCGCGCCGAACACGGTCAGCCCACAGCCGTTGCCATCGCTGCTGACCTGCTGTTCGAAGCGCACGAACGCGCCGGAGCGGTCGTGGCGGGACGCAGGCGCCTGGCCGCTGAGCAGCGCCGGATTGCCGTTGGCATCGCGTAGCGGATCGCGGTAGGTCGAGTTGTCCTGCCAGCCGCCGACTTCATACTTGGCTTTCAATCGTGCCGAAGCCGGGCTGCGCCAACCGATCGTGTAGGGCACGACCCAGCCCGTGGCCTGGTTCGCACTCCACTTCAGGCCGTGCTGACCATCTTCGGCCTGGCTCGGATCGACCTGATAGGCGCCGACGCGCACGTAGACATCGGGCGTCACCCAGGCGGTGGCATCGGCCATCCAGCTCGATACCGGCCACCAGGTGAAGTTGCTGGTACGGAACACGTAGGTCGGGTTGCCGCAGGCCGAGTTGCCCTGGAAGTACTGGCACAGCTCGGAGCCGAGATGGTGGATGTTGGCCACGCTGCGGCCGGCTTCCAGCACCAATCGGTCGTTCAGCAGTTTCTGCTCGAGGGTCAGGTTGGCCAGGCGGGTGCCCTGGCCACCGTAGATTTCCTGCACCGAGGTGCTGTTGCCGGTGCTGCTCCTGGCGAGGTTGGTGCCATGACGGTTGATGCCATAAGCCTTGATGGTCGCGCCTCGCCAACCGAACGCGGCATCAAGATTCACGTCGGCACCAAACATCAACTGGCCGGCATAGGCCGTGCCGCTGCTCTTGCCCCCGTCGAGCGTGGCGGCAGCTTCACCGGTGTAGGCAAGTTTGGGGGCGAAGACTTCGCTTGCGTCGGCGGCGGTAGCCAGCGACGGCAGGGCCAGCAGGATGGCGACCAGCAACAGGCGTCGGCGGGAAGGGCAGGTCATGCGGGGCTCCTTGTGCAGGGCGTAGGTCGCCTGGCCCCTGCAGCAGCAGGGGCCAGCGGATAGGTGTGGGAGGACGGGTCAGGCCGGGGACGTGACCGGCTTTTTGAGCACGCGCAGCGCGACCGCAGTGACCGCGACACCGGCCAGCAGCGCCACCAAGTAAATGCCCAGGTGGGTGACCGCGTTCGGGATCGGCAGCACGAACACACCTCCGTGCGGCACCTTCAGTTCAACCCCCGCAGCCATCGAGATCGCGCCGGCTACGGCAGAGCCGAGGATCAGTGCCGGGATGGTGCGCAGCGGATCGCGCGCCGCGTAGGGAATCGCACCTTCGGTAACGAAGCTGAGGCCGAGCACGCCGGCTGCACCGGCCGTACCGCGCTCCTCGGCAGTGAAGCGGTTGCTGAACAGCCATGTTGCCAGGGCGATGCCCAATGGCGGCGTCATGCCACCGATCATCGTCGCCGCCATCGGCGTGTAGACCTGGCTGGAGATCAGCGCGGTGGAGAAGGCGTAGGACGCCTTGTTGACCGGCCCGCCCATGTCCACCGCCATCATCCCGCCCAGCAGCAGCCCCAGCAGGATCGCGCTGCTGCCCTGCATGCCGCGCAGCCAGTCGGTCAGCCAGGCCAACAGCCCGGCGACCGGCGTGCCGATCACGTACATCATCAACAGGCCGACCAACAGCGTGCCCAGCACCGGCAGGATCAGCACGGGCTTGAGACCTTCCAGGCTGCGCGGCAGGCGCAGCGCACGGTTGATCCAGTAAACGCCGTAGCCGGCGATGAAGCCGGCCAGGATGCCGCCGATGAAGCCTGCGTCCATGTTGACCGCAACCAGTCCACCGATCATGCCGGGCGCGATGCCGGGACGGTCAGCGATGGAGTAGGCGATGTAACCGGCCAGTGCCGGCACCATCAACATGAAGCCGGACTTGGCGCCGATCTGGAACAGCGACCAGGCCAGTGTGCCCTTGTGTGCATCATCAAAGGCGTAGATGCCGCCGAGCGCGAACGCCAACGCGATCAGCAGACCGCCGGCAGTGACGAACGGCAGCATGAACGACACGCCGGTCATCAGGTGCTTGTACGGGCCGGTGGCCTTGGTCTTTTCGATTGTGCGACCGGCTGCGGCCGCACCGGCCTGCACGTTGGCCTCGGCCAGTGCCTTGCGGATCAGGTTCTGGCCGTCGTTGATCGCCGGCTTGGTACCGCTCTTGAACAGGCGTTTGCCAGCGAAGCGCGACAGATCCACTTCGCGGTCAGCAGCGATCAGCACCAGGTCGGCGGCGGCGATTTCGTCGTCACTCAATGCGTCCTGCGCGCCGACCGAGCCCTGGGTTTCCACCCGGATCGCGTGGCCGAGTGCTTTGGCGGCCTGCTGCAGACCTTCGGCTGCCATGAAGGTGTGGGCAATCCCGGTCGGGCAGGAAGTGACGGCGACGATGTGCTTGCCGTCGTTTGCAGTGGAAGCGGTTGCTGATGTCGCGGCGAGCAGCGCCAGCGCGGCAAGTGGATCGTCCAGCACTTCGCCAAGACTCGCGCGCACGATCCGGGCACTGCCAAAGCGGGGCGCGTCTGCCTCGCCATCACCGACCAGCAGCAGCTGTTTCGCGGCGGCCTGCGCGGCGGGCAGTGCACCGGTTACGCCCTGGTCGCTGCGGATTTCGATCGCCAGTTCAACCCCTTGCTGGCGGGCGGCGCGGCGCAGCGCTTCGGCGGCAAGAACCGCCTCGATGCTGCGTTCGCCAGCGGCGATGACTACGGTGGAAGCTTGCATGGGAACTCCTGGAATTCTTCGGGTTCGTCCTTGCAGGAGGGGCGGGGGTGGCCGGAGGCCGGCCGCAGCTCCCTCTGCAGGGGTTTCAATCCAACCGCTCGATCAGTACATCGCCGGTCCACTCGCGCACCTGCGCCGGGTCCAGCCGTCGCGCGTCGCCGCTCTCCAGCCGGCTCATCGAGAACGCCGTCGCCAGGCGTGCACCGCCGGCCAGATCAAGGGAGGGCTCCAGCAATGCGGCGGCGATGCCGGCGACCATGGCGTCCCCCGCACCGACCGTGCTGCCCTGGGCCAGTCGCGCCGGTCGCGCGACCAGGGCGCCGCTGCGATCAATGAAAAGCGCGCCGTCGGTGCCCATCGAGATCGCTACAAGCGCGACTCCGCGTTCGACCAGGGCCTGACCAGCGGCCCGCAGAGCGCCGCGATCCGGCAGCGGCGTGCCGGTCCAGGCCTCCAGTTCGTGGCGGTTGGGCTTGACCGCGTAGGGCAGTGCGCCCTGCGCGCCGCTCAACGCGGCGACAAGTGCGTCGCCACTGGTGTCCAGCAGTATGTGTGCGCCGGCGGCGCCAGCCTGCGCCTGCAGTTGCGCCCATGCATCGGCTGGCAGCCCGGCCGGCAGGCTGCCGGACAGCACCACCGGCAGGCCGGGCTGGAGCAGGCGGGCGAGTCGGCGGGATACCGCATCCAGATCGGCGTCACACAACGACAGGCCGGGCAGGTTGATGTCGGTGGTCTCGCCGCTGGCGTCTTCGACCAGCTTGATGTTGGTGCGGGTGTGGCCCGGAATACGCAGGCACCCGTCTGCGATGCGGCGCTCAGCGAACAGTGCGCTGAACACGCCGTCGTTGCCATCGCCGAGCACGCCCAGTGCGGTGGTCGGCACGCCCCAATCGGCCAGGCAGGCGGCTACGTTGACGCCTTTGCCGCCGGCGTCGTCGCGGCAGCTGCGGGCACGATGCACGTGGCCCGGTTGCAGGTGCGCCAATCGCACGGTCTGGTCGATCGCCGGGTTCAGGGTAACGGTGACGGCGCGGGCGCTCATGCGCGCGCTCCGTCGAGGGCACGCACCTGCTCGGCGGTTTCGCAGTCCAGCGCGGTGTCGGCCAGCGCTTGCAGATCGGTCAGCGCGTTGCCACGCAGGCGTGCCTTCACTGCCGGGATGTCGTTCGGGGTCATCGACAGTTCGTCCACACCCAGGCCGGCCAGCAGCATTGCACCGAAGGGATCGCCTGCCAGGCCGCCGCAGACGCCGACCCAGCGCCCGTGCATGCGTGCACCTTCCACCGTGGCGCGGATCGCGCGCAGCACGGCGGGGTGCAGGCTGTCGGCCTCGGCAGCGAGTTCCGGGTTCTGGCGGTCGATCGCCAGCACGTACTGGGTCAGGTCGTTGGTGCCGATCGAGAAGAAATCGGCATGGCGTGCCAGTGCGTCGCTCTGGGCAGCCGCAGCCGGTACTTCGATCATGATGCCGACCGGCACTTCCGGCGCATCAAGCTCGGTGCGCAACCGCTCGCAGATGGCGCGCAGACTGATCAGCTCAGGCACCGAGGTGATCATCGGGAACATGATCGACAGCCGCGCGCCGTCCTTCGCAGCGCGATACAGCGCACGCAGCTGCGGTTCCAGCAGGTCGGGGCGGCGCAGCAGCAGGCGCGCGCCACGCACGCCGAGGAACGGGTTTTCCTCGCGCGGCAGCTCCAGGTGTGAAACCTGCTTGTCGCCGCCGATATCGAGCGCACGCACGATCAGCGGGCGGCCGTCGAGTGCCTTGGCCATCGCCACATAAGTGGCGTACTGCTCGTCCTCGCTGGGCGTACTGCCACGTTCGAGGAACAGGAACTCGGTGCGCATCAGGCCGACGCCCTCCGCGCCCTGTTCCAGCGCAAGCGGCACCTGCTCGGGCAGGTTGACGTTGGCGCCGATGTCGATGCGGTGGCCATCGGTGGTCTGTGCCGGCTGCGCGCGTTGCCCCGCTTCACGCTCGCGGATCTGCTGCTGTTCGGCGATCCAGGCGCGTGCCGAGGCGAGATCGGCTTCGGAGGGAGACAGATAAAGCCGCCCGCTGCTGCCGTCGATGATCGCCTCCTGCCCCGTGTTGATCGAGAGCAGTTCCGCGCCAGCGGCGACCAACGCCGGCAGGCCCAGCGTGCGCGAGAGGATCGCGGTGTGCGAAGTCGGCCCGCCCTGTGCGGTGGCGAGGCCGAGCACGTGACCGATGTCGAGGTTGGCCGTGTCGGACGGCGACAGGTCGGCGGCGAGCAGGATGCACGGTTGCGCTGGCAGGTCGGCAAGGCCGCCACCCGCCGCGGACGGATCAAGCTGCGCCAGCACGCGCCGGCCCACATCACGCAGATCGGCGGCGCGCCCGGCCAGCACCGGGTTGCCCAGCGCTGCCAGGCCGGAGGCGATCTGCTCGATGGCGTGGTGCCAAGACCACGCGACACCATGTCCTTCAACCATCAACTGGCAGGTGCGGGTAATCAGATCGGTGTCGTCGAGCAGCGCGGCCTGCGCGTTGAAGATTGCCGCATCCGAGGCGCCGAGCCGGCGCTGGGTATCGTCCTGCAGCGCAATCAACTGCTGGCGGGTGCGGCTGAGCGCATCCTGCAGGCGCGCGCCGCCTTCGCCGAGCGGGGTGGGGTGGTCGGCAACGTCGGCATGCGTGCTGGCAAGCACATGCACCGGGCCGATCGCCAGCCCGGGGCTGGCGCCGATGCCGATGATCGCAGCCTGTGCGTCGGGCGGATTCCAGCCCGCAACCGGCGTGGCCTTGCGCTGCGCTGCGCGCTCCGCATCGGCCTTTTCCTGGGCCACCAGCCCCTCCATGACCTTGCGCAGCGCCGTCAGCAGCGCGGGCGCGTCGCTCCCTTCGGCAGACACGCTGACCGCGTCGCCATGGCGCAGCCCGAGTTGCAGCAGCGCGACCAGACTTTTGGCATCAGCAGCCAGATTACCCGCTCGTACCTGGGCGCGGGCAGCAAAGCCGCGCGCGGTCTCGGCCCAGCGCGTGGCCGGGCGCGCATGCAGCCCGTTGGGGTAGGCGATGGTCCAGTCGAAATGCTCGGCCAAGTCAGTCACTGGCGCATGGGCAGCCGTGGTCGCACCATCGCCGGCCAACGCGTTGACGATCTCGCTCGCATCGGTCGTAGTGAACAGGCGCTGCAGCGTGGCGTCATCCTGGATCAACCGGGTCAGCCGGCGCAGCAGGGTGATGTGCGTATCGGACTGGGCAGCGATGCCGACCACCAGACGGGTGACCTGGCCCGGATTCCACTCCACGCCTTCCGGGAACTGCAGCACGGCAATGCCATCGCGGCGCACCAGGTGACGGTCTTCGCCAAGCCCGTGCGGAATGGCCACGCCGTGCCCGAGGAAAGTATCCGCCAGCTGCTCGCGGCGGCCCATGCTGGCCTCGTAGCCCGGCGCAACGCAGCCGGCGGCGACCAGCATCTGTGCCACTTGGGCGATGGCGCCGGCTTTGTCATGCGCCCGCGCCTGCAGGCGGATCAGTTCCCGGCTGACGGGGGCAGGGGTGGTCAAAGGCTGCAAGGCGGGCTCCAGGAAGGGGGTGCTGTGGCGCATTGGGAACGTTCCCAGTCATTATTTCAATGTGCACTGCACAAAAAGCCAATAGTCCTTTGGGGTTAGCATTGTCCTGAATGGCCATACGGCCATGAACAGCAACAGTTTCCGGGAACGGTTCCAATGAGCATCAGCATCAATGACGTCGCGCGCGTGGCGGGGGTGTCCAAATCCACGGTGTCGCGGGTGCTGGGTGGCGGCCCGGTCAGCGAGGGCGTGCGAGGCCGGGTGGAGGCGGCGATCCGCCAGACCGGCTATCACCCCAACCTGCAGGCAAGACGCCTGCGCGCCCGGCACACCGGCATCATCGGGCTGATCGTGGCGGACATCCGCAATCCGTTCTTCACTGCGCTGATCCGCGCGGTGGAGGAGGTCGCCTATCGTGAAGGTCTACGCGTCACCCTCTGCAACACCGACGAGGACCCCGAGCGCGAGGCGCTGTATCTGCAGTTGATGCACGAGGAGCGCATCAGTGGGTTGATCTTTGCGCCCACCCGGACCACGGTGGGGCGGCTGGAGCGGCTCGCACTGGACTATCCAACGGTGCTGGTGGACCGCGCCGCGCCCGGCGGGTCGATCGACAGCGTGGTCCTCGACAATCCGGCCGCGATGGCGGGTCTGGTCGAGCATCTGGTCGAGCGCGGCTATCGCCGCATCGGCGGCCTGTTCGGGAGCACCAGCACCACGGCGGCGGAGCGTCGTGACGGCTATCTCGCGGCAATGCGTGCACATGGGTTGGAGCCGGATTACCGCGAGGTTGAACCCACGGCTGAAGCGGCCATTTCGACGGTCGGACAGTGGCTGGCCGACCCATCGCGGCCGGAGGCGCTGGTGGCCAGCAACAGCCTGCTGCTCATGGGGGCGTTGAAGGCCGCCCGCAGCGCGGGCCTGGCAATTCCGGAAGCGCTGGCGTTGGCGGGCTTCGACAACGAACGCTGGACCGAGCTGGTCGAACCGGGCATCACCGTGATCGAGCAGCCGGTCGAAGAGATGGGACGAGCGGCGATGTCGCTGTTGCTTGAGCGCCTGCACACGCCGGAGTTGCCGGTGCGCCGACTGGTGATGACGGGACGGTGCGTGGTGAGGGGATCAACGGCCTTGCGATGAACCGGCGGCCGTTTGCGGGCGTCCATGGAATGGATGTCGACGCGCCGCTGTGGCCTTTGGTCCTTTGGCCGGCGAAGGGCCCAGCATCAATGCATCGAGCGGAGCCCTCGTCAGCAGTTGCGATCTACGGGCAATCCGGGCACCCACTGCAGTGCAGGTTGTACTCAACTGGAGCGGCTGTGATTCCTGAAGCGTCCTTCAGTGTGACCCGCTCCCTCCAGGTCAAGGGCGGCGGTGGGATGACGGGCGGCGGGTAGAACACGATGGGATAGAAACAGGTCCATGTGTAGTTGAGCGGGGAAGGTGCCTTGTCCGGCACCATTTCCGTCGCAGCTTCGCAGGGCCCACTCGGGCACACGGGGCGCTCCAGCGTCAACTCTATCGGGAACTTCGGAATTCCCTTGTATGCAACCGGAACGGAAAATGGCCTGAAGTAGTTCTCTGTGCGATCTGCGATGCCCGTAATTTCAAACGCCTCGGTCAAAATGGAAAGACCAAGGGCTGATACGCGTTCGATGGGCATGTAGAACAGGTCGTCTTCAAATCCCGTGTCTTCACCGCCCCTGCCATGAATGACGCCGACGGCCGCATTGTTCGAAAAGACCGGCCCACCACTGTCACCTTCGACGCTGAGAGGGCCTGGGGAGAGCTTGCGCGCACGAATGTATCTGCCTATGGCTCCATTATGATCGGACCTTGAGTTCATATCCTCGATGGTCCCGCATGCATAGTGGCCATGAATTCCACTCTTGCAGATCACATCCCCCACATGTGTCGAACTGGAGGGAAGTGCGCTGGTAATTTCGAGCGTCTGCGACGGACCATTGATCAGGGTGATTTCATTTGCCTGCGCCTGGCGTGGGCCTCTGGACGGCTCTTTATGCCACTGGACATCATAGTCGCCTACGTTCTGCTCGCTCTGGAAAACGAGAGGCGCGGCAATGCCCTGATAGGTCAGCGTGTTGTCACAGTGGCCTGCCGTGAGGACGCCAAGCTCACGATCTGCGTCGAAGACGTTGAAGCCGGTGGTGCAATTGAAGACAGTGCCGGACAGTTTATGGCCGCCCGAGATCGCGGTAGTGACCGTAAAGCCTTTCACTTGCTTGATCACCATGAAATCAACAGCGCCCAGCAGTGGCCGGAGCGCGCGTCTGGCGGCCGCCTCGTCCTTCACGTAAAAGGTCACAATGGACTGCTTGATATCAACGCCCGACTCGAACTCAACCTTCTTTGCAAGAAGCTGGGCCTCCGCCTCGGCCTGGGTGGCCAGGAGCATCTCGAGCGATTGAGCGGAAACGCGGCCGGTAAACACAGGATCCTGTGTGTACTTCGCCAGGGTCTCTGTCGGCTTCTTCGTGAACAGTACTACGATCTTGAAGTCGGGCTGATGCTCAACGTACAAGCCACCAAATGTATCCGGCTCAGAGGCCTGAATCCTGGCTTCCAGCGCTGCCGCGGAGATCGATTTCATCGACCTGTATTTTGCCTCGGCCTCAGATACATTGAAAACCCGCGAGTAGGTGTATGCAGTGGGGTTGCCAGCTATCGGCTGGCCATGCAGAGAGAATGCGATCGTACCGAGGGCGGAAAATGCCAGGGTGCGGATGGATGTCTTCGCGCACAAATGGATCATGGCTGCTCCTTTGCCTGGCGTATCAAATGAATCGTCATGATGGGGCCCGTACAGCCCGGCGGGATGGTCGCGGCAAGACTCGAACGGAGCAGTTCGCTTCCATGCCCCCCTCCGAATGATGCGGCGATTCCGAATTGCATCATTTTCCCCGATCGTACGTCCTGCACCCCTATGGGAACGTCTCCCTTCATGGTCAGCGAGTAACCATCGGGCCATGCTGCTAGATACGCCGCGCCATCTGGATCCACGAAGTAGACACAGCCATTGATTGGCCTCAGCTGCCCCCTGAGCAGCCCGGTTGCAAGGACCGCCCCCTGCGCAGGCGAGAGCCTGACAAGCACAAGTGATCGATCCTCCCTGGCGCCAACCGGCATGATCGCGGAGATGCAGGAGGCAATCATCAAGAAAAGAAGAGCCGCGAGCGTCGCTGAGGACCTGCCAGATACCATGCACATCTCCCACCTCCATGTCACAACCGATTGTTGGTCCGAATGGAATCCGCTCGCATTATCTGCAATATAGTTGCCGTAGACTCAACATTATTTACTTTCCCCATCAATATCCGTGACCACCTTCACAAGGCGTATTTTCAGATCACCCCCTCCACCCCTGCAAAGCTGAATGTTTATGCGGAGCGGAGGGAGGCCTGAAATCCAAACGATCCCCGCAGAGCTTCCGATTCGACATCGCGGCCGCGATGGGTTCACTGGAACAGGATCACCGCCAAGGACTGCGGTTCTGGCATCAGCCAGAACTATCTCCGACGCCTTGGAGCCGGGCCCGGATGAAGTCCGGCAGGCCCCGCGCCCGCGCAGTGACCGAATGGCGGTAACTGTAGGCGCTGGCCGCCCACTGGTTCGCGCTCCTCCTGGCGCGGGCATCAACTCCGCTAGAGAGAGGGCACCGTGATCCTCTGTAGATCAAGCTTTGCCCTAAGCGCGTAGTGCTTGCGGGTGACCGGTACGGTGCAGGTCAGGCGTGGATCCAGGTAATCCTTGAACAGCGGTGGGCGCGCAGCACCCAGGTAGAACTGTCGATCCTGCTTGATCGCTGCCGGCAACAGCACGTCGGACAGGTCACTGTCGGACGCATCGGTCACCAGACAGGGAGCATGGCGGAAGCCGAGCCTGCGCAAGAGATACAAGCGGTGCGACCCATTGGTCAGGATCATCCGGTTGCCAATACGGGTTGCGCTGATCAGGTTGTCACTGAAACCCAGATAGATGACGATGGCGTGGCTGGCCGCACCAAATGGTTCGTAACCGGCGATGGTGCCAGGGTCGATCGTCGCCACGTCCAGGAACCGCAGATCGTTGGACGCAGATGCGAAGGTGTAACTGCCATCGGACTGGGTAAAGCGCACATCCGGATGTGCGTGGCGACCACTTCGTGCCACCAGCTCCATGATCTCCTCCGCATCGGGTGAATCGGCTGTGGCTGCCGCAAGCTGATCGATATGGCGCAGGTTGATGCATTCCTGGAAGACCACCAGCCGGTCGATCTCCACCATCTGCCAGTTGCGGGGCACCACGCTCGTCATACGATGCATCGAGGGCTGCCGCAGGGCTTGCTCGGCCAGGGGCAGCATGTCTTCCGGCAATGGACGGACGGTGATTGCGTCGGCCTCATCCGCCTCGTCCCGATGAAGGCCACGCACAACATCGCGTGCGTTCCGCCATTCCTCCACCAGTACCGCTTCATCAAAGCTTCCAGGCGGGCAGCGCTCCCTGACGAAGCGGATGAACTTCGGCAGCGGAAACAGGCCCTTCAGCAGAAGGGTGGGATCAAGGCCATCGTCTTTGATCTCGGTGGGCATCCATTTCGCTCTCTGGGGAGTCGCTGCGGCGACGTCCGATCGTGGTCGGTCGTCACACCAAAATAATATGTTATATCGTAACATTTGCATGCCTTGGCGGCAATCGCCCTGGAACAAGCAGGGCGACGCTGGCTGGGCTGCTGTGCATTCACTGCATCGCGTGGATGCATCCACTGACTAGAGGAGATGTTCATGAACGAACTGATTGAGCTGGGCGTAGTGGCTGGAGAGCAGAATCACGAAGACCAGGGTGTACTGATCGAGCTGGGCTCGGTGGTTTCCGAAACGAAGGCGCATAACCACGGCACGTTGTGGGGTGGTGTCTTCCCGACCACCTCGCCCTGATCCATCGCACCTTGCATGACCTGCGGTGCATGCCCCCCGCATGCACCGCTCTGATGCCTGCAGCAGCATGAGATCACGCACGCGATGGACCAGCCTGAGGCTCTGTATTTCCTTTCAAAGCACGCACATGTCTGTGTGACCGGCGACGCGATGGTCATTCTCGACCAGGCCTCCGGCAGCTATCTCTCCATCGATCGGCGCGGTGCGGCAGGGCTTGGCGGGCTGGTTCTGGACTGGCCCTTGGCTTCCAATGGAACGCCGACACCCAGGATGCTTCAGTCGCTGCTTGATCGACGCCTGATCACGCAGGATCCACTGCGTGGCAAATCCGCAGCGAGCGCCGCAATCGCGTTGCCCAGGCACTGGGTGCGCGAGGGGGAATCCAGGGGATGTCCGCGGATTACGGCCAGGGATGTGAGGCGCTTCCTGGTCTCGGTCACGCGCGCGGCGTGCAGCAGGACGTTCCTGCCTTTCAGCTACACGGTCTCGGCAGCACGCAGGCGCGGCCAGGCAACCACACCGGGCGAGGTGGACCTGCAGCAACTGGCCCTGCTGGTGCGGGTGTTCGATTGGCTGCGACCGATTGCCTTCAGGAAGACCGACGAATGCTTCCTCTATTGCTTGGCAATGCGCGAGTTCCTGTCGCGGTACGGCATCGTTCCCGCGTGGGTCTTCGCGGTGCGCACCCAGCCGTTCGCAGCGCATTGCTGGTTGCAGCACGGCGACCAGGTCCTGACCGACATCCCCTTCAACCTGCGCCGGATGACTCCCATCCTGGTGCTGTAGCCGGCCTGACCCATGTATCGATATATTGCTGTGTTCTGGAACGACCATTCCGAATCCGCCCATGCGCAGGCCCTGCAGGCCATGCAACGGATCGAAGAGAGCCGCTCCGGAATCGCCTGCGTGATGAAGGGCAGCGGCGGCGCCATCTATGCCCAGAGTGACAACCCCGGCTACTTCGAATACAGCCGGTCCGGCTCGCTGGTGGTACTCGGCAAGCTGTTCCACAAGGTGTTCGGCGCCGATACCGTTCCCGCACAGGCATTTCCCGATGCTGCCTCGGCAGAGACCGCCTGCAGCACGCAGGGCAGGAGCCTCGTAGAGCAGTACTGGGGCCGCTACGTTGCCGTGGGCTACCAGCCGGATACCGCCAGCTGGTTCGTGCTGCGCGACCCGACCGCAGAGATACCGTGCTACATGACCACGGTCGATCAGTTGACGGTGGTCTTTTCGAGCATGGAAGACTGCCTGCTGCTGGGATTGGGTGATTTCAACGTCGACTGGTCGTTCCTGTCTTACTCGCTGCTGTTTCCGTTCCGTGACGGCCTGCAGACAGGCTTTGAAGAAGTCACCGCCCTCGAGGCGGGCGAGGCGGCGGAGATCCGCGATGGCCGGCCGATCGACCGGCACTACCAGTGGGATGTGGTGCGGCTGGCCAGTGAAGCGCCCATCGAAGATATCGAGGAAGCCGTGCAGCTGGCACGTGCAACGTTGCTGGGCTGTATTGGCGCGCTGGCGAGCCAGCATCGTTGCATCCAGCTTCAGCTGTCCGGCGGGCTGGACTCCTCCATTGTCCTCGCCGGCCTGCTGCATGCGCCCTCTGCACCGGAGGTGAAATGCGTCCACCACTACGATGCCGGCATTGGTGCCGATGAGCGCATGTTCGCGCGCATGGCCGTTGCAGGTGCCCGTGAGTCTTCCGGAAGAAGCTGCGAGTTCGTCGAGTACCAGCGGCAGCCGCATTGCTCGCTGGAAGAGATCATGGACTTCCCGCGAACCGCCCGTCCTGCGCATTGCTCGGGCTACCTGCTGCATCGGCGCGACGTGGATTTCGACGGAGACACGGTGCAGTTCACCGGTGTCGGCGGCGATGCGGTTTTCCTGCGCTTCAAGGGCAATGCCGCTGCAATCGACTATGCGTGGCGACGTGGGATCGACCGTGACTTTTTCCGCGTCGCGTTCGAAACCGCGCAGTCGGGCGATTCGCTGTACGGGGTATTCAAGGATGCCATCCTCCATGGCGTGCTCAAGAAGCCAGGCAACATCAACGGCCGCTGGGGAAACCCCTGCGAATGGGTGAAGGTGGATGCCTTCGAACAGGACGGCATTGCGCCTGCCTGGCTGCGGCATGCTCGCGCACAGGGGCACAATGTCTCTCCGCACAAGTTGGCGCATATCGGCCGGATGATCTTCCCGACCAGCGTGCTCGATCCCTTTGAGGGCGCAGGACGCTGGCACGGCGTATCGCCGATCAGTGCACAGCCTGTGGTGGAACTGTTCGCCCGCTTGCCCCTGAACCTGCTGATGGCCGGCGCGGAAGACAGGACGATCGCACGTCGTGCGCTGCAGGGGCTGCTGCCTCAGGCGCTGCTTTCGCGCAAGGTGAAGTCCTACCTCGACGATCACTCGGTTGCCGTCACCCAACGGCATCAGCAATTCATCAGGGAACTGCTGGTGGATGGCCTGCTGGCGCGGCGGGGCTACATCGACAGCGCATCGGCCGACGCGGGCATCCGCAGGGTCAGCCCGGATCACTCATCCCAGGTGCTGGGCATCTTCGGCCCGCAGGTCAACATCGAAGCCTGGCTCAGGCGCTGGACGGGCCGGCCTGGCGTGCCCACGGCTGGCGTGGCCTAGGCGCTCCGGCTCATTTCTTCAAGGTAGAGGCTTTCAAGGTCGTTCGCGGTGATCGCGCTGGCATCCAACGTCCTGCGCAGCCTGCCGGCCTGCATCAGGCCGATGGTCGTCGCCACTTCGCGGGCACGGAACAGATCATGGGTGGCCATCAGGATCGCCGTACCGCGGTCGCGCTGGCGCACGATCAGCTCATGGAATTCGGCCGATGCCGTCGGGTCGAGCCCGGACGTAGGCTCATCGAGGAGCAGTGCCCTGGCTTCCTTGATGATGGCCAGCGCGATGCCCACCTTCTGGCGCATGCCCTTGGAGTAGAGGCCTACGCGCCGCCCGAACGCCTCGGGCGCCAGCCCGGCGGACCTGAGCGCATCCTTCAGGCGTGCAGGCGAGCGCTGTTCCACAGCGGCAAGGCGTGCGAAGTAATCCAGATTCTCATAGCCGGTCAGCTCATCATAGAGCGCCACGTTCTCCGGGATGTACAACAGGCGCCGGCGCACCTCCTGTGGCCGCTGCCAGGCACTGAGCCCGTCGACCTCGGCCGATCCGGATGTGGGTTTCAGGAAGCCCAGGAACAGCTTGATCGTGGTCGACTTGCCGGCCCCGTTGGCGCCCAACAGGCAGAATATCTCGCCGGGGCGCACCGTGAAGTTCACATCATCCAGCACCCGATGCGTGCCGTGTTCCTTGACCAGATGCGTTGCAGTCAGCATGTGTGATGTACCTCAGGGGATGGCCAGTCGACGCCGCATCGACCACGCCGCGATCAGCAGAAGCAGGATGGCGACGGCCAACGCCGCCAGGTCGGTCAATACACCGCGTTGCAGGGCGCCAGCCGTTTCCTGGAACTCAAAACGGGGCAGGGCGTCGTACTCGGCCAGCGTCTGTGGCGCGTCACGGTCCAGATAGCCTTCGTGCAACTGCCGACGCGCCTGCCAGTACGCGAGGACCTGCTGCTGGAAAGCCAGCGCCCGGTCGGCGTCGGATCCGGCGAGGCGGTCCAGTGCATCCTGCACCACCACCGACGGCAGCAGCAGGCGCACCCGGTCGAGTGCCAGGCGACGCGCATCCTCGGCCTCTGCATGCGCGGCGATCAAGGGCGCGATGGCCTGGTCGGCCTGGACAAGATCGGCATACGCCACGCGTGCGGCGTCAGCAATACGCGGCGCTGGAGAACGCGTGGCCGGTGGTTCTGCCGCATGGCGCAGCATCTGCTGCCTGGCGGTGTCAGCCAGCTGCGCCTTCAATTCGGTCGCCAGCTGCATCTGTGATGGTGATGGAACCAGCAGGTTCACTGCCGCCAGGGCCAGCGACGGGGCCATGACCACAATCAGCAACCACAACGCACCGGCGGCGATGGCGGCCTCGGTGGTGCGCCGGGCGAAGCAGCCGATAAGCACCGCCAGCGCCAGCCAGAAGCTGCCGTAGGCGAACACGATCAGGGCAAGCACCGCCAGGCCGAAAGGGCTTGCTGCCCGCGAACTGGCGGCGACGCCGATGATGATCACCAGCGCAGGCAGCAGCACGATGATGCCGCGGGCGAATGCCTTCACCGCGATCAGCCGTCCCGCCGAGATGGGCTGTGACAACACCAACGCTGCAATGCCGCGCTCGCGCTCGCGCGACCAGAGGTCGAAGGTGGCGGCCAGGATGACCAAGGGCAGCAGGAACACGATGACGAATGCCAGATCAAAACGGCCGGCGGCCTGCGCTGCGGGATTGCCGATGTCGGACCACACATGCCTGAGCAGCTGGGTGCGGTCACCTAGCGCAACCACGTCGGCGGTGTAGGGGTAGGCTTCTGCCTGTCCAATGGACAGCGCCGCCATCGCGCCGGGAGGGAGCACCGGCTGGATGCGGGGCAGTACCGAGGGCGCCTTGCCAACGAAACCCCGGCTGCGATCCCTGGCATCCTGTTCTTCTGCATCGATCAGGCCGATGGCTGCCTCGCGCTGCCCGACCCACGCACTGCCATTCCATGCTGCGTAGGCCGCCAGTACCACCAGCAGGCCAAGCAGCACCGCCAGCGCCCGGTCACGCAGCAGGCGGCGGATCTCATGCCCTGCGATCGACAGGCTGCTCATGGTGCACTCCCGAGATGCCGCGCCGAAGTGAACACCAGCCCCAAAGCCAACAGCATCCATGCGAGCAGAATGGCGACGTTCACCGACTGCGCCGCAGCGATGTCGGTCAGTTGCGGCTGCCGAGGGCGGTACACCACGGAACGGGTGAGGGTCGCGATATCGGCCAGATGCTTGCTGCCTTTCGTGGCCTTGTGCTGTTTCACCTCCAGGTTGAGTGCCTGGATCAGCCGGTAGCGATAGTCTTCGACGCCGCGCAGGAACGCCAGATGCGCCGGGAAATCAGTGCGGGCCAGACCCCGTGACGTAGCCTGCAGCGCGATGGTGGGGGACATCGCCGCGAAGGCACGCTGCGTGATCTCCTGCCGCCGGTAGGTGGCGTAGATGCGTTCGAAGTGACGGTTGTAGGTATCCGTGGAATTCGCCTCGGCGAACTCCAGCGCGACACCGCGGAAATTGATCGGAAGATCATCCACATCGTCCACATGGTAGCGCGCCAGCATCTCCTCTCTCAGCGCATCCAGCCGCTTGTCCGCCGGGTCGTGGCCATCAGCACCGTTCTCTGCGTCCTCGGTAACCGCCGCACGGAACGAGGGAGCGGAGGGTGTTGGGTCCAACGATTCCGCCAGCGCGGGGGCCACCCGCGGCACGAGCAGGGTGGCCACCACCCAGAAGCCGAGCAGCACCACCAGGGACGTGCGGGCTGCGCTGAAGCGCGCCGAGACACCGATCGTAATGGCGCAGAACACCAGGAGATAGAGCGCATACGCGGAGAGCATCGCAACGAGCGCCATGATGTCGGCCATGCCCAGGCCCGGTCCGGTCATCCCCGCGAGGCTGACGACCAGCAGGGCAGGGATCAACAGCAGGGATGCCGTCACCAGTGCGATCAGTCGCCCGCCGATCAGTACGTGGGCCGATGCGCCACTACCGAGCTCCTGGCGGAGGGTCTCGCGCGCGACATCGCCGGAGAGGCTGGCGAACCCGGCGAGGATGATGAGCAGCGGCGCCACGACCTGCAGCGCCCATGCCGCAGAGAATCCATCGAACCGGCTGAGCGCGGTGCCGGCGTCGATGGGGCGGTGCCGGGCCGGGTTCTGTGCATGGCCTTCGATGAACACCGACGTCCCGACGAAATCCGAGATGCCCGGGTCGAGCGCCGCCAGCGGCCGCACCGGCGCGGGAATGGCACGGCCGACGTGTGCGGCTGCATGCGGATCTATCGTGCCCTGGCTGTCCCACATTCCCGCCTCCTGCTCCGCGACGGCCTGGCGTTCCTGGGCCTGCTGGACCAACCGTGCTGCACCCGTGGTAACCGACGCTCCAGCAAGCAGCAGCAGGGTCAGCGCGAGCCACAGCAAGCGCCGCTCGCGCCACATCAGCTTCAACTGCGTCGCGGCAACAACGAGCGTCTGGCGCAGGGCCGATATGGATCCAGAGAGGGCGGGGGAGGCGTCGCTCATGGCGGGCGTCCTACCAGCGATGGGTCAGTGTCATGGACAGGAAGCGGCCCAGCGCGGTCGCATTGGTGGGATCGAAACCGGTGTTGATGCTGTTGACGATGAAGGGTGGATTCCTGTCGAACAGGTTCTGCACGTTGAAGGCAAGCGAGGTGCCCTGTCCGGCGCCTGCAGACCCGCTGAAGTCATACCTGAGATTGAGGTCGACCGTCGTCCACGAGCTGACATGGGAGTCGATGCGGTTGGCCGGATCGCGATAGCTGTCCACGTAGTTGACGAACAACCCGCCCGCCGCCTGCCGGCGGCTCAAGGCGAGACCACCGCGGACCTTCAGGTCAACCGGGAAGTACACCGTGTTCACGGCATCGACCTCGGGCGAGGTGGTGGTCACGCGGCGCTTGGAATCGATGATGTACTGGCCGGCAAGGTTGAATGCGATGCGGGTCTGGCCGGCGTCGAAATCGTAGGAGGTACTGAAATCGACACCGCGCTGCGAAGTAGATGCGTTGTTGCGGAAGCGGTTGTCGAGGATGACCTGGCTGCCGGTCTCATCAGTTCCGGGAGGCAGGGCGTATGGACCCACCCGCGATACGAACAGGCCCAGACCGGAGGCGCCGAGCTGGCGCGCCTGCTGGATCTGCTGCGGGGTCGGATTGACGGTCAGCAGGTCTGCATAGGGGGCGGTGGACTGAAGGAACAGCGATGGGAAGCTGCCGCCGAAGCCGCTGCCGATCCGGTCGGCATAGTCGATGTGATAGTAGTTCGCGTCGATCTTGAGCCCGGGCAGGGACGGGGGCGCAAACGAGAATCCGCCGGTCCAGGTCTTGGCGTGTTCAGGCCCCAGGTCCGGGTTGCCGTTGGAGAGCATCATCAGCACCGTGCTTCCGTTCGCCGCGGTCGGGTTGGGGACCTTGGCCACCACCACGGTGTTGTTCAGCTGCATGTCCTGGTACACCGGCGCCCGGTAGGAGCGGCCGTAGCTGGTGCGGAACGAAAGTCCTTCTGTCGCTTCCCACAGCAGGCCGAGCTTGGGATTGAGGGTGGAACCGAAATCGCTGTAGTCGTCGTAGCGTGCGGCCGCGGTCAGCGAAAGGCGGCGAACAGCAGGCTTGTCCGCCAGCAGCGGAATGTTGAGCTCAGCGAAGGCGGAACGGATCGTGCGCTGCAGGTCCAGCGGCTTCTCAAGCCCACGGTGGTCGAGCAGTTCATAGCCATCGCGGCGGTAGGCGGCACCGAATGCAGCGCGTACGCCGCCGGCCGGAAGATTGAATAGCTCGCCATCGGCGATCACTTCCAGATAGCGCGATTCGGAGTTCGTATCCGTCGGCGGTGCGGTGCTGACCGAGCTGCCGGTGATGGTGGTTCTTTCGTAGGAGACGTCGCTCCTGCCGAATCCGGAATTCAGGCGGGCCTGCCACTGGCGCGGAAGCTCGAGGGTAAGGCCGGCGAACACATCGAACTGCCGCGTGTGCGGGAACAGGCGGGTCTCGTCGGCAGTCCCGGAAATGGTGGTGTCCATCTCGCGCTTGGCAAAGGACCCGGTCAGGTTGAGCGTCAGCACATCGCTGAGCTCCTGCACACCGTCCAGATACAGGCTGTGCCGCTTCGAGCCGGGATAGATGTCGTACGGCCTGACCGTAACGTTCCTGGAAAAATCCTTGTCGACTGCCGCAAGATTGGCCTGTTTCAGGAACTCGTAGCTGGCCATCAGATGGCCGCCATCCCAGGACCAGCCGGCCGACTGTGATGCCTGGTATTCGTCCATGTTGCCCGTGGTGACGCTGCCATAGCGCAAGGACGTCTCGTAGCCGGTGAAATCCCGGCGCAGGACGATGTTGACCACACCGCCGACGGCATCGGTGCCGTAGATGGCAGAGGCGCCATCAGTGAGGATCTCCACACGCTCGATGGCACTCAGCGGAATCAGCGAGATGTCGACGTACTGATAGCGGTTCGAGGAGGTCACACGGTGGCCGTTGATCAGCGTCAGCGTGGTGCCGGTGCCGAGGCCACGCAGGTTGATGGCCGTGCCCTGGCCGAAGTTGTTGCCGGTATCGCGGTCGACGCCGAGGTTGCCGACATTGGCGCCGTTGGCACCGCCACCGAAGTTCTGCGGCAGCTTCTCGAAGAGCTGCTGCAAAGAGGCTACCCCGGTTCGATCAATGGCTTCCCTGTCGATCACGATGACCGGGGAGGCGCCGCTGCCGATGGCATCGCGGATGTTGCTGCCAACGACCATCACCTTGTCCAGCGTGGTGGTATCGGATCGCCGCTCGCCCTGGGCAGGGCTGCCGGGAGCGCTGGCGTCCTGCGCCATTGCCGGAGCGTTGAGCTGCAGTGCAGCGGCCAGGCTGGCGACCACCAGTGCCGCCGGCCTGGCGGTGGATGCGTTGTTCATGCCCCGGTCCATCGATCTCATCGGATGCTGGTCTACGGCACGAGCCATCGCGCCTTCATTGGCGATGTTATATCATATCATTCAGAGCGCGTGATGCCCCTTGCTGCGCCGAGAGGTGAGGGCAGGCGCACCGCCACACGGGAGTCATTGCACCGATGCCGGACCGACGCTGATGAGAATGTTCGCGCTGCCTCCGCCGGTCACCGAGATCCTCGCCGCGTACTGGAAGGCGGACCGCAGGCTGCTGCTGCTGATCGCCGCCATCGTCGTGCTTTCCAGCCTGGCCACGGTGGCGGCGCCGTATCTGTTCTCGCGCCTGATCGACCGCATCAGCGCGGAGGGCATCCGTGAACTGGCGGGATGGTTCCTGCTCTACGCGATGATGCTCGGCGCCGGCAGCGTCCTGCAGAACACCGTGCAGTACCTGTCATTCCTCAGTGGCGAGAACCTTGGTTTCATCACCAGCACCCGCTACTTCGCGCGCCTGTTGAAGAAGACCCACAGCTTCTTCCTGGATTACAACGCAGCAGAACTGCAGGCCGCCGGGGAAAAGGGACGCAACGCCTTGAAGATCGTGGTCCAGCTCGGCCTGGTCGTGTTCATTCCCAGCGCACTACAGATTCTGCTGACCCTGGTGACGCTGGGCGCGCTGATCAACCTGCAGGTAATGGCGATCGTGCTGGGCTACGGTTCTGTTGCCGTCACGCTCTCGGCCATCGCCACCCGCCGTGCGCGGATCCATCGTGAGGCGGCTGTCGAGGCGGGCCAGCAGAATGCGCGCTTCGTCGGCAATGCGATGAACGCGATGGAGACGTTGCGGCAGTTCGGCGGCAGCGCGTGGATGATCCAGCGCTTCGAACAGAAGGCCCAGGAGGTCCGCGACAGCTGGCGCGCCTATGTGCTGCAGCGGATCGGCTTCATCGCGCTGCTGGGCATTGGCCTGGCGGTCGAGTTCATCGTCACCTTCGCGCTGCTGCTGCCGCGCTACCAGAGCGGTGACCTGAGTGTCGGCGACATCGTGCTGTTCAATCTGCTGCTGCTGCAGCTCAACATGCCCTTCGAGATGATCGCGCGCTCGATCGATGACGTTGCCCGTTCCTGGACCCTGCTGGCGCCACTGTCGGCCTTGTGGGCGGCACCCGAAGAACGGCAGGCAGCGAACGCCGGCCGATTCCAGGGAGAATGCGGCCGGATCCAGTTCCAGCATGTCAGCCATCGCTACGGCAATGGCCGCGGTGTCCGCGATGCATCCTTCCATGCAGAGCGCGGTGGCATCAACTTCCTGATGGGGGAGACCGGGGCAGGGAAGTCAACGCTGTTCAAGCTGGCACTGAAGTCGATCGAGCCCCAGGCAGGTCGCATCCTGGTTGATGGCACTGACCTGGCCCACATCGATCGTGCCGCGTGGCACGCCGCCGTCGCCGTCGTTCCCCAGGATGTGATCCTGCTCAACGAGAGCCTGGCCGACAACATCCTGCTGGGGCGCCCGCGTGACGACGCCCGGTTGCGCCACGCCACCCACAAGGCGTCGATCCTGGCATTGATCGACTCCCTTCCCGAAGGCTTTGAGACCACGGTGGGCGAGCGCGGCCTGAAACTCTCCGGCGGTGAACGGCAGCGCATCGCCATCGCGCGTGCGCTCTATGGAGAGCCCGCGATCCTGTTCCTGGATGAAGCGAGCTCGGCGCTGGATGAGGTCACCGAACGAGAGATCATTGCCCACATCCGCGAATTGGCCGAGGAGGTGACTGTACTGGCCATCACACATCGATGGAGCGTCGTGACCGCCACCGACCATGTCATCCACCTCGCGAGCGATCGAACTCACGTTTCGTCGGGGCGACAGGGCTGCGCGAATGCAGCCTCCAATCTCAAATGACTCTCAATGCAGTTGCGTATAAATACTCTCTCGGATCGCCATTGGCACGCTGCTGTCGCTCTCCCAAGCGGCGCCAGTACAGTGAGCATGAGTTTTGCGCTGCCACGGCGGGCATCTAGCAGTGCTTGGAAGCCTTCAACGTGGATCGGTGGTACACGCGCTATTGCGTCCACCGCGCCGGGCCTGGATCCAGCAATTGTGGCTGGGCACCGCGCTGTGCCCGGCGCTGCCATTGGTGAATCTGGCAACCACCGGGCAGGAGATACTGATGCATCTGCAGACGCGGCGCAGTCCCAAGCTGATGAGCGGGCCCGGCGCGATGTGGCGTGACCCGTGCTGGCCGCCTCGGCGGGCGGTTTTACGAATTCACCATCGTCATCCGTCATCGCCACAGCACAGGCGCTCTTGTTCCCCTCAATGGTGAATGTACGAAAGAGCGACAGCGCAGTCGGGTAACGGTTTAGGATGACTATCTTTGCCTCGATGCCGCGCACAGGAATCATCTCGAGGTTTTTGATCGCAACGGCAAGGCAAAGGGCGTCCTGAATCTGGATGGCTCACTCAATCAATCGAAAACGGAAACCGCCCTTCAGGAAGGGCGAAGGATAAATATAAAATGATGAGCTTGAATGTGTCGCGCGCTTACCAGATTGTCTTGCAGTTTGCCGAGAAGTGCCCAAGGTATACAGAGCAGGAGGTGGGCGATCTGGAGAATGAGGCCAAGGAAGCAAACTCGGACTTGGAGACCGACATCCGTGGATTTGTCGATGCATTGTCAAGGACTGAGAAAGCCTTGGAGAGCAAGGACGACGATTCAGTAGTGGCAGCGATCATAGATCTAAGAATCGCGCTAATGAGGCTTGGTAACTGCCTGGGAAACCTGACGGATGCGATTTCCGGGTTGTTTGAAAAACAAGCAATCAGGAGGCATGACTTGGGGCCGGAGGAGTGAAGGGTGGTGTGCTTCTGAAGAGAAGTGACGTGATAGCGCTATGCATACAGCTGATTCGAAATTTCTGGATGTCCACTCCTGGCCGGAAGCGGA
Source organism: Stenotrophomonas sp. HMWF023 (assembly GCF_003060985.1). NCBI lineage: Bacteria > Pseudomonadati > Pseudomonadota > Gammaproteobacteria > Lysobacterales > Lysobacteraceae > Stenotrophomonas > Stenotrophomonas sp. HMWF023. The sequence goes on along the minus strand of NZ_QAIJ01000234.1, from coordinate 13,008 downwards.
TCGTGATCCAACGGACAGGGGAGGGCATCGCACCCCATGGGAAACCTCCCTGAGTCGGTCCAGAATCGCTATTGCGGCCACCAGGGATCATGGGATCGGGCGTTCGCTCGCCAGCGACACAGCGGAAGCGGTAAGCTTTCCCCGGCTACAAGGGGGAGCTCATGCTCAAAAGGGTTTCAGCAGGTTTGCTGCTAACTGCGGCTGCTGGCTCAGTCGGCGCTCAGCAGCAGATATACAAGTGCGTCGCCAAGGCTGGGACTGAATATCAGTCCATGCCATGCGCCGATGGTGCTCCGGTCAAGACGTGGAATGCTGAAGTTGCGCCCAGGTCAGATGCGGTCATCGCAAATGAGCGGCGCATAGATGCCATGCGGCAGCAAAACGCCGCCACCACCCGGCCTCCGCCGCTGCAGACCTATCGTAGTAGCAACGGCGGCGGCCAGCTGCATCACATTTCGCAGTACCGCGACGGTCAACGCTGCGAGAACGCCAAGGTCGAGCGGGAGCGCGTCTACCGACAGGTCGGATTGCATCGCACTTTCATGCTCAGTCGTCGAATGGACGATATGGTCTATGAAGCGTGCAAATGACCCTGCTGGGTGCATAGCGGCGGTGGCCCTACGAAAGCGGTGACGCTCCCCGATTTTGAGTAGTGCGGCAATCTGGCGCTCGATCTCCAAGAGGACAGAGATTGGACATGAAGCAGTGTGTTTCCGAAGTACAGATCATTGGCTTCCTGTCCTGGGCTCGCGCGCGGGGCTGACAGAATCAGACGGTCACCCAAGCGCGGTTCCTTATGTGGTGGGCCAGATCTTCGATCTCGCGCTCTTCGCATGATCCATAGCCGAACCCCGTCGCCGCCTCACGCGGGGCCGGTCCATCAAGGACCAATTGCATCCCCATAGATGGCGTCGAGATGACATCAAACACCCGCATGACAAACTCGAAATGTGACGCGCCCACGTTTTAGTGGTTGACGCTGAGATTATTTTCATTATTAATTGGATTCCGCGCAGCAGGCGCCCGCGCACAAGAGTCGGGAATGTTCTTTCCCCGGAACATGTGCATGGCATGAAGATTGCAAGGGCGATGAGATTCGTTGCTGGGGCTGCACAACGCTGTTCGTACCTCGTCATCCCAACCGCCTCTTCATCGGCACCAGAATGATTGGCGCGTCCGTGAAGAGCTGAGGGTCACGGGCGATGTCCGCCGCCCAGGGGTCGTCATTGCGGTCTGCTGAAACACCGTTCCGGGCTTTGATGGCATTGTCCTTCCTGCTGCTGACCACACGATAACCTCGCGTCAAGGGGCGGTGTAACGGCAGTGCGCGAAGGATCGCGTTCCAGGGGTTGTCTAGACAGCAATCAAGCAGCTTGCCGGAAGGCCGCCATGCGTCGTCACGCGAGGTACGGCAGCGCCTTCTTCAGGGGAATCCAGGAGGGAATACGATGGGAATCAGTCTGAAGTCCTGCTTCGCGCTGGGCATGCTCGGCGTGCTCTGCGCCGCGGGCTCCGCGTCCGCGCAGCCCGCATCCGCACAACAGCCAGCCGCGCAAGCACCGCGCAAGATGAGCGACGAAGAGGCAAAAGCCTTTGCTCACGTAATGGGCATGGTCAAGCCGGGCCAGCCCTACAGGCTCAATCTCGCAGACCCACAGCAGCTTGCCTTCACGCAATTGGCACTCGCCACAGCGGGCCGCACCGCCAGCACCGCGCCGCAGACGCTGTCTTCCGTGAACGCCGCGGCAGTGCGCTCAAAAAAGCAGCTCCGTGGCACGCGCTCAGTGGACATGCTCGCCCAACCCATGCTGGCGACCGTTGCTGGCGGCCCGCAGGACATCGAGATCATCAGCAACTTCGGCAGCGAAGGCAGTAACGTCTACACCGCCACCGGATACTCGTCCGTCATCGGCGGTACCACGCAGACCACGATCACCATGCAGTTGGTGGATACAGCCAACAACATCGTCTATGCGACCAACACGAACGCACAATATGCCGGTGGCACCGACTTCAGCGTGTCAGTAACCGGCCAGTTGCCAGCCAACGCCAACGTGGCGGCCGTGGCGACCTTCGTCACCAGCCAGGGCGACACCAGCAACACGACGCTGGTCACCACCACGAAGATGGTGCCCGCCTCCACCGGCACAATGACCGCGCCGAACTACTGTGTCCGCACGAACCAGAGCGACCCCAACTCCAGCTGCGTCCTCAACAGCGACGGTACGACCCAGTATCTGACGGGCAGCACCACGCTCGTCCCCAACCCGCAGCCGATCAAGATCTGCTTCCAGCGCGGCAGCGCTCAGTCCTGTGATTACTACAACAACACGCTGCGCCCGGCGAGCACGGTGTTCTTCCCATCGGCGGGCACGGCGGTCTTCGGCAGCAACACGGTCGGCGATTCCTACGCCACGGAGGGCAGGTTCACGGCTACCATCAACGACCCCGTGGGTGGCGGTGGCTGCGTGTTCAGCAACAACGCACCGCTTGGCACCGGCTGGTCTGTATCGGCCGACAAGTCCACCCTGCAGTGGAATCTGGCCCAGTTGTCCATGGTCGATCCCAGCAGTTGCACACGGTACACGGGCGGCCGCCCGATGAACTACATGTTCTACATCGAGACGCCGCTGCAGACGACCTCCGGGCCGAACACCGGCTTCCTCAGTTTCAGCAGCGCCTACTCACCGCCCATGGCACCGGGCAACCTCGGCATTCCCGGCATCTTCCTCGAAGACAGCTGCCTGGCTGCAGGCACCCTGGTGCAACTGGCCGATGGCCAACAGGTGCCGGTAGAGAGCATCACCGCGGACAACCAGCCGAAGATCAGGACCGCCACCGGCGACGTGCGCACCGTGCTCGGCACGGCCAGCGGTGTCGAGCTGCGCCCGATGGTGCGACTGAAGACCAGCAGCGGCCATGACCTGCTGATCACCGGCACACACCCAGTGCTCACCACCAAAGGCCTGGTGATGTCGCGCGATGTGCGGGTCGGCGATGTCGTGCGGACCGACAAGGGCGAAGCCCGGATCGTATCGGCGACCACTGAAGAGTACACGGGCAAGGTCTACAGCCTGCGCCTTGGGTGGTTCGACGAAGCGCGCTCGGACGGTCGCACCCATACCGCCGGCGGCATCTTCGTGGGCGACTCGATCTCGCAGTGGCAGATGGAGCGTGATGAACTCCAGCGCCTGAAGGCCGACAAGGCCGAAGTGGAGCGCCGGCTGCCCGACGACAAGTGGCGCGCAGAATACAGGCGATTCATCGGCAAGTGACGTAACGCCAGCCATGGTCGCGTCCGTGCTGGGCGCGGCCTTCGTTCTTTCCTCGTACCTGCAGGAACCGGAAGCATGGCCGCACCCACTATCCAGAGCGTCTACCTCAACGGCGCCACGCTCAGAGTGACCTGGTCAGGCGTCAGCGACGCCTCCATCACGGCCTACGTCGTGACGGTGTATTTCGGAACCCAGACACCGTTCATCACCGCGAGCTTCACGCCGACGGGGACGCCAACCCAGACCGGCAGCCTGAACCTGCCCGGCGGGGCGCTGGACACCAACACGAGCTACTTCGTGCAGGTGTCCACGATGTGGGGCAACACGCCGGGGCAGGGCCAGACCAGCCAGTTCGTGCCGCTCATTACCCGCGTGCCGGTCCTGCAGGCAGCTTACTTCGATGGAACGGACATGCTGGTGGAATGGGAGCCGAGTGACCAGGCCAGCCAGGGCTACTTCCTGCAGGTGTATGGCAGCGCAGGCAGCCCATTCACCGCGACGGTGCCGGATGCGTCCACCTGGTGGACGAAAATTCCCGGCGTGGATCTGGCCACTGGCCAGCAGTGGAACCTGCAGGTCGCTGCGACGGGGACGGTGTCCAGTGACGACGGCGATGCGCTGTATGCGGCACGCTCCGCCGTACCGTTGTTGGCCTCACCCCAGCCGACGCTGGCAGGTGCGGTGGCCAGCTACGAAAGCGACGCGCTGGGCGGGATCATCCGTGCGGGCTGGACGGCGCTGGCCGCGTCCACCGGCGTCACCCACTATCGGGTGCAGGCTTACGACCCCGAGGGCAATCCGGACAGGTACGTCGACGTGCCTGGCGCAGCAAGCACGTCCGGCGTGCTGTACCTCGAGGATCGTTTCGCGCCCGGCTCGACCCTGCGCATCCTCGCCCTGAGCGACGCGGGTGTAGGCGTGGCCACGCCCGCCAGCCCGGTCGTCGTGTCACCGCCGCAGCTCACCAGCGCAGCCTTCGCTCCGGGCAATGCGACGATCGCGGTGGCATGGAGCACTGCGACAGACCCAGCCGTTACAGGGTTCACCGTCGAGGTGTACGACGCGGCCAACCCGTCCACCTCGTATCCGCAGACGTTCGCCGGAGCAGGCGCGCGTCAGGCGACCTACAGCGCACTGCCTGCCGCAGGCCTGGATCCGACGAAGGCCTGGAACATCCGCGTACTCGCAACCGGCACGCAGGGCACGGCACCCGCGCTGGGCGCACCCTGGCGTCTTCCGGTCGCGCCGGCCACCGTGACGGCGGCCATCTGCGAGGGAAATGCACTCGACGTCGCGTGGACACTGGCCGCCGGCGCCCCTGTACCGGCTGCCTATGTGCTCTCGCTGTCATCGGCCGACAGCGTGGTCGCGAGCGTGCAGGTGGCGGGCGGGCAGGCCGCGCAGGGCAGGGTGCTTGTGGCCGACCCTGGCAAAAGCTGCACGGCCAGCGTGTCGCCGGTGGGGCCCGAGGGCGCGGTGGGGCCGTCCAGCGCCGCGACCACCGTGCTGGTCGCCCAGGTTGCAGGCCTGACCGCCGTGACCGATGCCGTATCCCAGCGCTGCACGCTATCGTGGAGCGCGGTGACCAACGCCACCAGCTACAGCATCGATTCCGGCAACGGCGCGCCCATCACCCAGGCGGGCACCACCTACACGTTTGATTCCGCGCTGCCCGGAGGTGCCGACCTCGCCGTGGCGGTGACGCCGCTGATCGTCTCGGCGGGCAGCCGCATCGCAGGTCCGACGCCCGCGCCACACCGACTGCCAACACAGCGCGCCACCGTCGTCAGCGCGCAGTTCGACGCCGCGACGATGCAGGTCACGGTCAACTGGGCTGCATTGGCAGGTGCTACCGGGTACCGCATCGCCATCATGGCCGACGCCGGTGGCACCTGCACCGAGGTCAGCCATGCCAGCGCCCCGGCCGGTGCGACGACCGGCACGGTCGCGTTTCCGGCGGATTTCGAACTGGTCGGCACGACCACCTATCGCGCGGTCGTGCAGGGGCTGTGGAACGGCGACAGTGGCCTGCAGGCAAATCATCCTCCGATCTTCTCCGCAGGGTTCTACCTGTCGGCAGACGCCGCCACGACCGCTCCGCCGTTCGTCTATCCGGCCACCGTCATCACCACAGCAACCACCGTCACCACTACGACCACCGCAGGCTTCCCGATGGTCGGCGAGGAGGTGACGCTCTACCTGCCCGATATCGGCGCAGGCACGCCGTTGACCACGCCGCTGCCGCAGAAGGGAGCATTCACCCTCGGCGCCAATACCGACCCGGCGAGGAACAGCGCTGCGTATCCGTACACACTGACGATTTCCAACACGTCAGGCACGAACAACCCCTGGGCATTCGCACCCGCGCAGACCGTACGCACCGGCCTGGCCGGCGACGTCGCCGCCTTCCTCAAGGAGGTGGAGTCCGCAGGTGCCGTGCCATGGGGCATCGTGCAGCTGCAGCAGGTGCTGGGGAGGGCGTTCCCGCAGACGTTCGCCGAGCAGTTGTACTACGCATTCGGCCTCGCGTTCCCGCAGGCGGGCGTGCCACAGGGATATGTGGACCTGCGCCCCGGCATGGTGCTCCGCGTCGTGCCCAATCCGTACCAGAGCGTGCCCGGGCAGACCCAGGCCTCCTGGCTGAGCGGTTACGTCGGCGCTGCCTCCATCGACTACGACATCGGCAGCGTGATCAGCGCGAACGGCGCGTGGAGTGCAGGTTTCGATGCATTCCTCGGCCAACTGGTCGGCAACGGTGCATTGAGCGTGACGCCGCCCGTGGCCAGGCCCACCGACGGACTGGAGCAGGGCGTTGCCGAAGCGGCGGACCTCTACTTTCCCACCTTCGCCCAATCGTTCTACCGCCTGTTCGTGCCGCAGGCACTGCTTTCCCCCAGTGGGCCGGGCAGCGTGGTGGCAACCGACAACTTCGTCCTCGCCGCCGCGCCAAGCTACGCAGGCATCAGCAGTGCCACCAGCGCGCCATCGGCCAGTGCCAACGTTGCTTACTTCCGTGGCCGCGCCGTGCTCAAGGCCTGCCTGCGCGTGACCTTCGATGGCGTTGAGCGGGTGGTGCCGGTGGGGACGACGCTGGGCAATCTGCTCGAGCAGTACGGACGGCTGGGTGCGGCCACCCCCGCACCGTTGACCGGCGTGCGGCTCGATCGTGGACTCGGCGGCGCCGTGCTTGATCCGCTTGCAGCCACGCCCGCGCTGTCGGCCCCCGTGATGCTCGACTGGCAGGCAAAGTCGGCGGCCGTCTACGCACCGGGATGGGGCTTCAGCGCGCTGCCGCTGCTGCCCGGCGACCGCATTACCCTGTGCTGATCATGGATGCCCCGGTCTACACAGCGGTGTCCAGCGGATCCCGGCTCTACGTCACCAGTGCCGCGCCCGACGGCAGGTTTGCAGGCTACTGGTGCAGCGCGTCCGCCGCGTTCGAGGGCACTGCCACGCTGGCGCAGACCTGGGCCGACAGGGGGGGGTTCTACGTGTTCACCCAGGTGGTACCCGCTGACCTCGGCCAGTTCGCCGCACAACTGGCCCAGCTGGCACCCCGGATTTCGCCCACCGGGCTGGTCAAGGTTGCGTGGCTGGCCAATGATGCGGACACCAGTTGGAACTACTGGACCATCGCGACGCTGACGGCACTGCCCCAGGGCGCCGAAGAGGGCCCGTGGGCCACGGTGACGCCTGTGCGCTGGAGGCTGGGCGACTACGCCGTCGGCATCCCGGCGGGCAGCCGGCTTACGCTGCAGAATTCCGCCAGTGGGTATGGGATGTCGCTGCCCGCCGCGGGCGTGAACTTCAGCCATGGCGACTTCAGCCTCACCGCGTCCGGTACGCCCACACTCGCGCTCGCCGGCCCCACGGCAGGTGCCTTGGGTGTGCCGCTGCAGCTGCGGGCACAGCAGCCCGATCCGTTTGATCGCCTCGGCGCGATGATGCGCTATGCCACCACGCCCGCTGCGGACGACGCCGAGGCCGTGGCACAGAACCTGGCACGGTACCTGTCCATGCCGGTGCTGCGCCTGGCATCGGGCACGCTGACGACGGCGCTGCGCTTCGATCCTTCGGCGCTGCTGGACGCGCGCCGCACGTACCTCGACCTCAATCCAGCGGGCGGCGCCCCTTACGCGCTGGCCAGCGCCTTCATGACCACGTTGGGCTACACCACCACGCTGACACCGCGCAGCGGGGTGATGGGCGTACCGTCGGGCCGGCTGGCCTTCGGCAGGAGCCCGGTCTACGCGGTGGAAGGCCCGAGCGCAGGCAACGAGGTCTTTCATCTGACACCGGACGGAAGCTTCTCGGTCAACGTCGTGGTGCCCGTGCGCGTCCAGCAGCGCCGCGCGGCGCTGCTCGCCGCAAGCGCCACCTCCGAAAGCGCCACGTCCGCAGCTGCCGCTGCCGAGCAGGACCTGTGGATGTTCGGCAACTCGGGTGCCGAGTATGCCTCGCTCGCTCCCGGTGGCCAGGTCGCCGTGTTCGCCGCCGGCAAACCTGCGTGGGTGCCGCCGGCGCCGACCGACGGCACGTCACCGCTGCGTACCGCAGCCACCACGGCCTACATGACCCTGGTGCCAGCAGCGGCCGCGCCGGGCCTGACCTACTTCGCGCAACCACTGCAGGCCCCGCTGTTCCGCGCCGCCAGCGACCTGGGCGCGGGCTTCCTGGACTTCCACGCCATGCCGTCGGGCACGCTGCCCGTCAACGACCCGGCGAGTGATCTTTCCAGCCAGTGGCTTCCGGCAGGCGCGTATCGCTGGCTGGCGCCGAGGGACATCGAGCTCGCCAGACAACTGGAGGCTGCGGTACTCGCGCCGGTGCGCCGCGCCGTCATCCAGGGGGCACCGTCAGCCAACGCGACTTCAGTCGGACCCGAGCCTGGGCCTGCGGGCACGGCTGCAGAACCGCCAGCGCCTGCGCTTGCTGTCACTCCGCAAGGGCTGCTTGCACAGCTCTCCGGGGACGGTGCCGCCTGGTCAGGGGTGCTGTTCGCCAATCTGCCTGCATCGTCGCAGGCGCTGTCGTTCACGCCGGTCAAGCAGCGTTTCGCACAGGCGCTGCAGTCGAACCAGCTGTTCTTCGTGGTGGCCGACACACAGGAGTTCCTGGAGCAGAGCGGCGCCGGTCCCGACGGGCTGGACTGCACGCTGGACGGCTGGACCTTCCGGCTGGACCCCGCCGACTGGCGGACGGGAGCGCAGGGCGACCCGACACTGATGCTGTTCAAGTACTGCGATCGCAGCCTGGCAGATCTGGTGGACGACACCAGCGCATGGGGCTGGCGCCAGGCCGCTGGAGACGTACGGCAGACCCAGGCGCAGTTGCAGGCTCTGCTGAACGACCTGCGTACGCGCGCGTCGGCGGTGCCGCCGGTGCCGGGTGACCCGTACGTGATTTTCTACAACGAGGTTGTGAACAATCCGCTGTGGAATGGCGTGCTGTTCTTCAACGCCCCGGTCGATCTGGGCAAGATGCCCAGCGAGCTGCGCTTCCTCGCCGCCGGCATCGACCCGAAGAAGTTCTATGCACATCATGTGGGGTTCTCGGTGACCCCCATCGGCGGCAGCGGCACCATCGAACCCGGCCAGACAGCGGCGTTCGGGCTGATCGACTATGAAGATCCGAGTGATCTGATTCCTTCCACCACGGTGCCATTCGGCTTCAAGACGTTGCAGTTGAAGCTTCGTTTCGCGAATGCACGCATCGCAGACTTCGCTGCGCAGTGTCAGTTGATGGTCAACACGCTGTTCGGTGCGCCGCTGGGGAAGCAGAACACAACGCGCGGCAACAACCTGATCATGGACGGAACCTGCCAGCGCGTGGCAGGCGTGCCTGCGTACAGCTTCGCGCTGGTGGGCCAGAACCTGTTCAACGCGCAGGGATCGGCGATGACCAGCGTGCAGGTGCAGTCGGTCCGCATCGACACCGTCACGGCCGATGACGATGACGCGGTGACCTCGAGCTTCACCCTGCAGGGCAACCTGCGCTTCAGGGAATACACCGCGTTCGACATCTTCGGCTACGGTCCTGATATGCAGGGCAACGATGGCTATCTGCGCTTCACCGGGCTGTCCGTGCGCATGCAGTTCCGTCTGTCGGCACCCACCGAGCAGGTGTTCACGGCGTTCGAGAGCGCCACCACGCTGGATCCAGCCAACAGCGTGCCGCGTGCGGGCGCCGTGGCCTCCGGTTTTCCGCTGCGCATCGGCGGCCTGGAGATCGCGACCGTCGGCGCGGACGGGAAGGGGCTGACGCCCGAACAGATGGGCTTCGTATCGATTGGCTGCCCCCTCGACCAGACGCCCATGAACGCCCCTTGGTACGGCCTGACCTACACGGTGGACCTGGGCTCGCTGGGCGCGTTGTCCGGCAGCATCGGCATGAGCATGACCGTGCTGGCCGCCTGGTCCACGGGCCCAGGGGACAGCCCGCCGGTGTATGTGGGGATCCGCTTCCCCTCGTTCGTCCCAGGCGGGGGCAGCCTGCCTCTGCAGGGAGTGCTGAAGCTGGGCTTCCGCGGCTTCGAGTTCATCCAGTACGACGCCGGCGGTGGCGTGCCGGGGTTCCAGTTCTGGATGCGGCGCTTTGCGCTGTCGGTGCTGTGCTGGAGCTTTCCGCCCGGCAACGCCGACCTGGTGCTGTTTGGCGCACCGAACGATGCGAAGGGGTCGCTGGGCTGGTACGCGGCCTACGACGCCAAGCCGGACGCGGCCACGCTGCAGCATGAAGCGGCCGATGCGCTGGCCATTCCCATGGACCGGCACCTGGCCAACAGCCGGCGTACCCCGCCGGTTGCCTGAGAGAAGGAAAGCAGAGCATGGCGATCGGGAACGTGGTGACCACGGTTCTGGATGTGGGGCAGGGACAGTCGACGTTCACCTGCGTTTATGACGACAGCACGCCGGCAAAGATCATCCACACGTTGCTGTTCGACTGCGGAACCGACAAAGAAAGCGTCAACACCGAGACCAACATCGACTACATCGCCAGCAGGCTGGCGTTGATGGATACTCCGACGCTCGACCTTCTGGTGTTCTCGCATAGTGATAGAGATCACATCAGCCTGATGTACTTCGTGCTCAAGGCCTACGCTGCACGAACCACGGTACCCCTCGCCATCAAGGACACATGGTATGCAGGTAGCTCGTTCTTCTACACCAAGAACTCCTTCAACATACTCAACTACTTGCACAATTATTGCACCAGCTTCACCACGCCTGCCTTCAACGGGACACAGTTCAACAAGGCCGACGGCACTTGGAAAAGCATCATCTGGACCGACGATCCTGTAGCACCCAACATTTACGTAGGCATGCTAATTGGCAATGTCATCGATGATGAGCCTGGCTTTTTTTTCAGAACCGGATTCGGAACCATTGCCGAATTGAAGAATCGCGTCTCGATTGTATGCGCACTGATCCATGGTGATCAGTCCGTGCTTATCTGCGGCGATGCCACCAATCGAACCATGGCCTGGGTCAATGATGCGTTCGGAACACGCATGCTTGCAAAGAACCTGATGGTGACCGTTCCGCACCATGGCAGTCGCTCCACGGGATTGTCTGTGGCGTCCGGAAATGCTGCCAACGACAGGGCAATCGACGTAGTGAAGGACTTCGTGAAGGTAGCGAATGCAAAAACCGCGACCATTAGTTCGTTCCAGAAGCACTCTCATCCGTCGCTTGAACTTGTGAACTACTTTCTTCCGACACTGGCAACCGGCGAGGTTGTTGATGACGAGAATCTTGTGGATGGCCACTTTTCACTCTTCAACGTGGACATCGGATTGATCCACGCGGCGACCAGCGCGAGTGTTCCGCGCGGGTACCACACGTTCACGACCAAGGCCAATGTCTATACGACCTACTACTACGGAGGACTGCCCGGTTTCTCGTATCAGTTCACCGGAACGACGGTATCGGCAGCAGCATCGTTCATTCGAACTGGGGCATCGTGGGTCAGTCAGCACGCCTGCTGGTCCTTCGTCACATCGGGGACCGGCGGGAATTCCATGTCGGGCTACAAGTACATGCCCCGAACGTCCGACAATCGTTTCGCGGGCCCCGGCGCGATACCTACCACCGTCGCCGCGGATGTGACCGGTCATGGGCCCATTCTCGACACAGAGTCCAGATCGTTGCGGAGCGCGGACGTTGTGTTCGGCGAAGCACAGTCGACAGCGCCGCCGCACATGTCAACGCCGGCGCACCCAGCGACCCCGCTCTCTCCGCCTGTGTTGTCGGCAGCCGTGCTGTCAACACGCGTCGTCGGCGCAGGCGCAGCACGTCGACTGCGCACCTTCCGATGAGCCCGCTCCAGACCTCCTTCCCATCGTGACCTGCACATGGCCGCCAGCGACGTCTATTCCGCACTGAACGACGCCATCAACGGCGACGACAAGTCCATCGATCTCTGGCAGGCCGCGCAGGGATCCGCGTCGCTGGCAGCACTGCGTCCGGTGCTGGCCCTGTTCGGCATCACACAGTCATGGACGCTGAACAACGCCACGTTGTCTGGCGACAACAGCCGTGTGTTAATGACGGCGTCGGGCCGGTTCGGCGTGCCAGGTGGCACGCCCGATGGCGTATACACCGTAGCGGCGACACTTACGTATGTGAGCGGCGCGCTGTTCTCGCTCAACCTGCGCGTGGTTGACTCCAAACCGTGGACCTTCGCCGCATTCTTTCCGACGCTGCCCGCGAGCGAGCGCGCAACAGTCGACCAGCGCGGGATACTTGGCATCCGCTGGACGACCTCCTACCTGATCGGCTCCAAGCCCGCGTATGCGGTGGTGGTCAAGTCCGTGTCCTTCTCCGCGCGCAGCGGCAAAGACGAACTGTTGCGCATGGAAGGCCTGCTGCCGGAGTTCGCCGACCCGGACATCGACGGCAAGCTGGGGCTGCTGTCACCGTGGCCGCTCCGGTTGGGTGGCACCGTGGTAATGCCTGCCAGCGCTGATGACTTCCCGTTGTTGGCGCTGACTGCACAGGGCAGTCCAAGCAACGCCTTCAGTGGAAGCACGGTGCCAGGGGTTCAGGGGCCCGCCCCCCTGAGTGTGGATGGCCTGTTCCTCACGATTACTGTCCAGCGGCTCATCCAGCCCATCTTCGGCAATACCGGGCAGAGCTCCCTGGCTTTCGGCGGCCAGTTCACCATTGGTGGCGGCCTGGCGGGCATCCTCCAGACGCAGATACTGACCGCATGGACCCATTGGGTGTTCAGTTCCCAGTTCGACCCGGAGACATCGTCGCTTACCCAGGGCCTGGCATCACTCACCCGGATGTTCGGCGTCGAGTTGCCGATTCCGATGGACTTCCCGCTGTTGAGCGAGTTCCACTTCGCCGAGGTGGACGCGGAGTTCCGCAACGATGCCGAAGCGGGCCGGACACCCTCGTTCTCGCTGGTCACCTTCGCCCTCACCATTACCTCGAACAGGCCCTGGGTTCCTCCCGTGCCTTACGTGACGTTCAAGGACGTCGGCATCCGTTGGGTATGGGGCTCGACGCAGACCATCAGCCCGGTCACCAACCAGCTTGTGAACAGCTACCTGCTGACGGGCTCGGTGTTCGGCTCCATCCAGTTCGGCGGCGACAGTGCGTTGTTGGGGTTGCCGCCCCCTGCGCCACAGCAGCCGTCGCGGCTGATGGCGGAACTGCTGCCGCGCGTGCAGGCGGACGACGGCAGCGTCACCATCGACATCAGCATGTCGATCCCGAGCTTCTAC
>NZ_QAIJ01000233.1:21400-25842 GCF_003060985.1 Stenotrophomonas sp. HMWF023 | reverse complement strand
GGTGCTGGTGAGCAACATGGCAAAGGCCGCACTTATCGTGTCGGTCGCGACGACCATGGGCATGTTCGGTCGTGAGATGCACGGTTTCCTGACCAACGACGTTAAGAACGAGATTACTTACGTCGTCACGGGAGAGAACGACTCACCGGAAGACTTGATTGACGAGAACCTAGGCTACATGCAACTTGCGCTTTCCAGCGTTGACGCGCTCGATGTGATGAGCGATGTGACGCTGGACAACGCGAAGACCCGCGCAATGTGGTTCATCGGCATGGGCACTGGTGGGCCTGCCGTCACCGCAGGCTCGATGCTTCTGCTGTACGAAGTGGCGTTGGCGCTGTTCATCGGCCTGGGGCCGCTCTTCATCCTGTGCCTGTTGTTTGATCAGACCAAGCAACTGTTCCAGAAGTGGTTGCTCTACGGCATAGGCACGATGTTCTCTATGGCGGTTCTGGCGGCTATGACTGGCATCGCGATGAAGATGGTGTCTAAGGTCGCGTTCGCCTTCTGGGGGAGCACGTTGGCCGGCACTCTTATGGGTGAGAACTTCAGTGAGGGTATGTCGAGCATGGCGCTGCAGCAGGGCGGCATGGGCCTGATCCTGACGACTCTGATCCTGACTGCGCCCCCAATGGCGGCAATGTTCTTCCAAGGAACGCTTGGCAGCTTCATGGCATATTCGCAGATAGGCGGTAGTGCAGTACCGGCATCGCCGGGCCCGAATGGTCAGCCGCCAGGTTCTACGGGTGGCGGGCAGAGTTACAAGCCGCAAGCGCCGGCGGGAGAAGGTGGAGGTTCACCCATGGGAATGCAGGCGGCTAGCCCTAGGCTGCACGTTGGTCCAGATCCCGCGCAACAGTCTTCCGGCCTTAGAGGTAATGCTGGCACGGGCGTAGCTTGATTGGGATGATCGAAGTCGAAGAAGCGGAGGTGGTTGGATGATGAAGTTTCGGGGCTATGTAATCTCCTTGTGCGCCCTTGTTTTTCTGGGGGCAGCTGGGATGGTCGCGGCTGAGGGGAACTGTCCTCCAGGCTACTATCCAATCGGAGGTCAGGGCGTCCAAGGTTGTGCTCCCATTCCAAGTAGCGCATCAAGTAGCGGAACTATTGAAGTGCCCGCGAACTCTCCAACCGGACGGTGGGTAAAGACTTGGGGAGCAATCGCCGAGTCCAGTTCTACTCAGGACGCAGGAGCATCCACTGGGCTTCGATCGCAGGAAGCGGCGGAACAGGAGGCGTTGCGCAAGTGTAGTTCAACGGGTGCCGCCGATTGCTCGGTCAGCTTGGCCTATCGAAACCAATGCGTGGCTTGGGTCATTCCCAGTGGGAAGACTGGTCGCGGAGTGTCGGCAGTGGGGCGTGGTGCTACGCCGGAAATGGCGCTGATAATGGCGCATTCCAAGTGCGAGAATGATGTGGGCGGAAAGTGTGCTGTGTTATATGAAAACTGCACGAAGCCTATTTTTGAAGAGTTCTGATATGCGTCAATGGGTGGGCTTCTTGGGTCTGCCTTGATAGGGTGTGCCGAGCATGGCACTGCAGCGGCGCGGCATGGATCTTATCCTGACGAATCGGATCCCGACTGCGGTCCCGAAGGCGGCTATGTTCTTACAAGGCACGCTTGGTGCTTTCAACGCTTTGTCGCAGATAGTTGGTAGCCCCGTCCCAGGGGCCTCAAGCCCGAATGGGCAGCCGCCACGCAGCGATGTGTGGGCGTATACGACGAATGCGGAAGGGCTGGTCTCGGCGCCATTGGTCCACAGCACTGGGGCCAGCGTTGTGGAAGAGATTGGTCCGGGCACATATGGGACGGCGCCGGGCAAGTAGCCGCGCGTGGCCTCATCGGTAGAGTCGTCAATTGCAGCGAAGCTCTTGGTTAAATTTTCTGTCCTGATGGTATTGCTGGCGGCTCCATTGACTGCGCTGGCGGAAGGGCGATGTCCCCCGGGTCAATATCCCATTGGCAGCTCGAACGGGGTGTTGGGCTGCGCTCCCATTCCCGGCGGAACAGACGGACCGGCCCAGCCTCAAGCTCCTGTTCCAAGTGGCCGTTGGGAGTCTCGCTGGGGCGCAATTGCGGAGGATAGGGATCCGGCCCCTGGAGCTTCAATGGCCACCGGTGCTTCCGTATCGCAGATATCCAAGCGGGCTGCGGAGGCCGCTGCGCTCGACGGGTGTGGAAGGCGTGGTGGACGAAAATGTGAAATTCGTCTGACCTATCATGATCAGTGTGCTGCTATCGCGGATCCGCCTGCATCCACGAGTCTGCAGGCCCCGGCTAGATCGATTGTGGCGAGTGCCGAGGATGTTGAAGACGCCAAGGGACTTGCGGTGAGCGAATGCTCATCGGTCAACGGGGACGCGTTGTGTCAGGTGGCCTATTCTGCCTGCAGCATTTCCGAGTTCAAACCCTACCGATGATTGTTCACGCTCCCGGCTTGAGTCGGTGCTGAAAAGCCACTTCCCATTGGTTCAGGACAGGGGCATTTCTCCGCGAGCCCTTTTTGTGACTGGCAGCTCTCTTTCAAGCTTGCGCCCTTCGACGCGGCAAAGCTCCTCGCGGTAAGCTCCCCGCGCGTCATAAAAATGACGCGCCAGTGCCACCGAACGCAGGAGCTTTTCCGTCCAATGAGGACTCTGTCAGCCCATGCATCGGGTGACGCTTGCCACTATCGCGGCCACGCCGTGCGCGGGGCTATGATCCGCATCTGCGCAGGCGCGGGCGAGCCGGGACACCGCGTTCCGACCGGCCAGGGAGGCGGGCATCGGCAAGACGACATTGAAGGAGTGGGAGGGGATGGAGGACAGGTTTGGCGCACACATGGACGATGCCCTGGCATTTGTTCCATCCGGTGCGAACCTGCTGGAAGCCGTCAGGGGCGAGCTCAACGGCGATGGCATCGAGTACCAGCTGCTGGTCATCGATCAGCCGACGCCGGAAGGGCTGGTGCCCGGCCAGCACGGGCCGAACCGGGTGCTGCTGTTGCTGCGCGGTGACGGGCGCGGGCGCTGGCAGCTGGCCGCGCGCAACGACAAGCTGGTGCCGTGTTCTACCCGCGGTGGCCTGGCTGGCGACCCTTTTGCGTATGCAATGGTTGAGGAAGACACCTTCAGCGTGATCACCAACGGCGGCAGCCGCGAGCGCTGGAGCAGCACGTACCGGTTCCGCTATGCATCGGCGGACAAGTCCTGCTGGGTGGATGGGGTGAGACGCAAGGTCGTGGATATCGAGACTGAAGCGACCAACATCCGGGACTTCTCGGTGGCGGAACTGGGCAGGGTGCGGTTCGAGGACTTCGATCCGTCCAGTGTCGCCGAGGTGTCGCTTCCATGAGCCAAGCTCCAACCGGCGGAAAGGAATCCGCGCTGATGAACATCCAGGAGTTGCACTGTGTCGACCGATAGAGAGTCGCAACTGCTGCGGCAGGCGACCAACGCCGGCATCGACTCCCCCCTTGAACTGGCCAATTTCATGGCGCAGGCAGGGCACGAGTCGCGCGGCCTGAGCCGGCTCAACGAGAGCTTCAACTACACCCGGGGCATCTCGCAGATCCCGGTGGAAGCGGCGTGGCGCAATGGCACCGAGGCGCTGGAGTCCGCGCGCCAGGAAGCCCTGCGTGGGCGTCCGGATGACCTGGCCGAGCTGATGTATGGCGGCCGGATGGGCAACGACGCGCCTGGTGATGCGCTGAAGTACCACGGCCGCGGTTATCTGCAGCTGACCGGCAAGGAAAGCTACCAGCGCGCCGGCACTGCGCTGGACCTGGACCTGGTCAATCAGCCCGAGCTGGCGTCGCAGCCGGAACATGCAGGACGCATCGCCGTGTGGCAATGGCAGAACCGTGTGCCGGAGCAGGCGCGCGAGGACGTGCGCGAGGCGACCTACGCCATCAACGGAGCCGTCAACGGGGTGGAGGATCGGCTCAAGCGTTTCGAGGCGTGGCAGCAGAAGTTGACCCCGGAGGTGATGGACCGGCTTGCCCGCGGCGAAGTGGGTGAGCGCGCACAGCTGCCTGAGCGCCCGCGCGATATGTCCGATCCGGCCCATGCCGGCAACCGGCTGTTCACCGACGCTCGCGGCCATCTACAGCAGATGGGGCCGCAGAGCGGCCTGCGCAGCCAGCAGGAACTGGACAATGCGGCCGGCGCCCTGGCGCTGAGCGCGCAGAAGGCAGGCATGGGCCGCATCGATCACGTGGTGGCGGGCACCGATGGCAAGGCACTGTTCGCGGTGCAGGGCGCCATGGGGGACCCGGCGATGCAGCGCTCGATGGTGGAGCGTGAGGCTGCCGCTCAGCTGCCGTTGGAGCAGAGCAGCCAGCAGTTGGCGGCCGAAGCTTCTGCCCGCCAGGAACAGGCCGCTTCGGTTACCCGCGAGCAGGAGCAGAACCGCCCGCGATCGCTGTAATCTGGGCCCCGCCTGCAGGTCGGAGACCGGCGGG
>NZ_QAIJ01000233.1:4475-21390 GCF_003060985.1 Stenotrophomonas sp. HMWF023 | reverse complement strand
ACACCGAGCACCCTCGGGTGCCTACATGGATCTCTTTGTAAGGACACAACATGCGAATCACTTTCCTGATTTCCAAGGCGGCCCAGCGTGGTCGCGCTTCGGCACTGTTGCTGTTGCCGCTGGGACTGGCTGCCGCCATGGCCCACGCACAACAGGCACCGGACGCTCCGGCGGCTCCCGCCATCGAGGAGGCTGTGCCAGCACTGATCGTGGCTGCAGCGGACGCGCAGACGCCCGCTGTCACTGCAACGGATGCTGTTCCTGCACCGGCTCCCGTCGCCGTGCCCGAGCCGGCGCCAGCTGTGGTTGCTGCACCTGCACCTGAACCTACGGCGGAGTCGTCCATGCCGCCCGCACCCGCATCGCAGCCGGCACCGGCGACGGGTGTCGCTCCGGAAGCCGTTGCCGCCGAACCCGCGATTGCATCAGCGTCCGGGGTAGTACCGACAGCACCTGCGCCCGACGTTGCCTCCGCCAGTGCTGCGCCAGCCCCTCCTGTCGCAACGGCCTCTGTAGCAGCCCCATCGCCGGCTCCCACGCAGGTGCCGGCCCCCGTAGTCGCCGCTGCACAGGCGCCCGGCACCGAACTCGCCCAGGCACCAGTCCCGCCGTCAGCCCCAGCCCCCGTTGCACCACCCATCATCCCGCTCGCACCAGGCCAGGCCGCCGAGCGCCAGCTCGGTGCGCGCTGCCCGGTCGATCTGGCCGGTCGGCTGGCACCGCAGGGCGATCTGATGATCGGCGCCTGCCAGGGCACGCTGCCGCCGCACCTGGCGGCGTTGTTGGTTGCATTGCCTGAGCAGGACATCCACCTGCCACGCAGCTGGCGCGAGCGTGAAGTACGCCAGAAGGCATGGTTCAAGGCCGTGGCCGGTATGGGCCAGCGTCCGGACTTCATCGCCCGCCTGGGCGACATCTGGGTGCGTTCGTTTGAAGGCGCCGATGCGTCCACGACCACCTACCTGGTCTCGGCGCCGTTCGACTGTGCCGACGGCGCGCTGCCAAACGAGAACACCGCAGAACCGGTCCGCCTTGCGGCCGGCGATTGCGGGCAGGCCTATGTCCGCCAGCGCGTGTACCAGGTTGGCAGCGATGGCGCGCCGCAGGACATCACTGCAACGGCAATGCCGGCGGCACCGTCGATCGCCGAGGCCGATCGTGCCCGTCATCGCGCCCGCGAAGGCAAGGTCAGCCTCGACCACAGCAAGTTGCAGTACGGGCCGGCCATGCGCTGGTTCGTGCAGTACCCGGAATCGCTGCAGAAGACTGGTCCGCACAGCTTCAGCGACTGGAACCGTGAGCACTTGGCCTTCGTGGTCTGGAACGGCACCCGCTTCGAGTTGCGCGATACCGTGACGCGCGCTCAGTGGCCGTGCGATCCCGTAGCGCCGGGTGACAAGGCCTGTGGCGGTTTCCCGGACTCCGGCCCGGATGCGTACGTGCTGGCAGGGCCAGCGGCGAACTCGGCGGTTTCCAGCCCCTGATCGACCGTAGAAAACAACGGGAGCCAGCAGTGCCGGCTCCCGTTTTCATTCCAGCAATCGTCAGGCGTGCAGGCTGCGCTGGGTCGTCTGGGCCTGTTCCAGCTGCTGCTCGCGCGCCAAGGCCTGGCTGGCAGCCTGCTGGTCGATACGCAGGCTGCTCTGCTCAAGCGGCGTGTTCATCGCAGGGGTGGTGTCGACCGACACGCGCAGATGGCCGGGGTCGCCGCCCTGGCCCTGCAGGGCGAAGCTGCGTGACGCGTCGGCACTCATCAGCACCTCGTCGATCCGCTGTCCGCCGGCGGCATGCATCTCCGCAGCCAGAGAGCCTGCCAGCTGCGCGCTCATGCCATCGGGCATGCGGCCGACGCGGGCGTCCTGTGCGTGTACGCCACGCAGGGCGTCGTTGAACAAGGGGTTGCCAGCGTGACCGGTGTCGTCGATGCGCAGCATGCCGAGGGGGCGCCCTTGCCGTTCCGCTTCGCGGCGTGCGGGTTCGCCCGGCTCCAGCGGACCGCGCAGATGGTCGAAGAGATCCTTCACTCCGCCCGGCAGGCCGCGCGTACCGGTGGTGACGCCACTGCGCAGCAGCTCCATCTTGTCCCGATATTCGTCGATCATCTTGACGTTGTCGCGCGCCAACGCCTGTGTCTCTGGCCTGCCCAGCACCGAGTCGTCGCCGAGGAAATTGACCAGCTTGTGCGAACCGAAGGAATTGGCGGCCGCGCCCAGTGCGCTGTCGGGAATCAGGATGCGCAGACGGCTGTTGCTGAAGCCCCAGTCGCCCAGCGTGTCGATCTCCCGGGGCGTGGCGTAAACACGCACCTGGCCGAAGTGCGGCGAGGCAGCGCTGACCGGGTCGGCAGCCATTACGTGGTTGACCACGCTGGTGCCGCCTTCGGGGATGCGGTAGCCAAGACTGGCCGCACCATAGGCGTTGAAGGTCTCGCCTTTCAGGTTGTAGTGGTGTGCGCTGATCTGGGCCAGCGCCCCGCCCAGCGAATGGCCGGTGACGGTCACCTCCGGCGCCTGGCCGAGGTCGCGCCCTTCCTTGGCAGCGTAGGCGAGGGCGCGTTGGGTCAGTGCAAGCGCGTCTGCGGCCTGCACGTTGTAGCGGGCGACCACCATGCCGCCATCGGCAAGCAAGCCATCGCGCGCGATCTGCTCGGTGCCGCGATGTGAGACCACGATCTCCTGCGTGTCCACGCGCTGGTAGATCGTGCCTTGATAGCCATTGAAGCGGTTGCTGACGTGCTCGAGTACTTTGTAGTCATGCCCGTTGAGGGGGACATGCTCTTCCTGCCCGGGGGCGCGGCGACCGACTTTCAGGTCACGGTAGGCATCGTTGGACAGCGCGGCGTAGTCCTGGCTGTCGAGGGTCACGGCTGCACCTCATCGGCCGTCAACGTGGCAGAGAACAGCGTGTCCTGCAGTTCCGGGCGGAAGCGGCTGGCGTCCTTCTGGCCGGTAGCGCCGTAGTCGGGCAGGTCCGCCACGCGCGGGTAATCGCCCTGCGGATAATGGCGCGTCTCGCTCTGACCCTTGACGAACGGATCGGCCTCGATGAAGGACAGGAAGCGGGTCTCGCCGTCGGCGCCGGTCGCCTTCAACATCGCACCGGCACCACTGAAAGCCCAATGGCAGACACCGCGGCCGTAGTAGTCCTCGTCGAGCATGCGGTCCAGGTAGACGGTGCCGCGGTACTCGTTGTCGGTGACCCTGCGCAGCGTCACCGGCTCCTGGCTGGTGATGCGTGCCGGAGCGCCGGTGGCCGGCTCGATGTAGCCGCACTGCGCTTCGTTGCTGACGTCGTACTGGGCAACGCCTTCGACCACGGCAAAGCTGCCCGGCGGGTTCTGCAGGCGCAGTACCAGCTCATAGGCCTTGCGCGGTGTAGGGTTGAGCTTGGCCAGGCCACGTCCTCCCTGGGCGACATCGGACTCGGCGGAAGCAAGTTCCTGGTTCATGGCGGTCTCCGGGCTGCAGGCAATCAGTAGAAGCAAGACAAGACACGGGAGGGACGTGCCGCGCACGGTCAGCCTCCGGTCGGGGGAGTGAACGCGTTCGCGAGGGGGCACGCAGCGGGCGACGCAGATGCGCGCCGCGCTGGCGAGGAAAGACGGGCAATCACGGCATGTCTCCTTTCCTTGGTGACCACGATCCCGGACCCGGGAGGGGTAGATTGCGCGATTCTCGCGGCAGAAAAGTGAAATAGTCGAAATTTTGACGCTATCAACGTGGATTGGATGCAGCGAACTGTGATTCGTATCCGGATTTCACATGGGTAGCGCGGACGTCAGGCGCTGACCGTTGCTTCCTCGATGCGGGGTGATCCGGGATGATCAAGTTACTCAATCCGTTCCGAAGACATGCCGACGATGCTTTCCATCCGCCCTGAACTGCCCGCAGACACTGCTGGAATCCACTCGCTGACCGAGGCGGCCTTCCGCAACGCGCCGCACAGCAGCCACACCGAACACCACATCGTCGATGCATTGCGTGAGCGTGGCGAGTTGAGCATCTCGCTGGTTGCGGAGGATGCCGGCCGACTGGTCGGTCATGTCGCGCTTTCCCCGGTCAGCGTGCAGGACGGCAGCCAGGGCTGGTTCGGGCTCGGGCCGATTTCGGTGCTGCCGGAACAGCAGGGACGGGGCGTGGGCACGGCATTGATGCAGGCCGCGATCGAGGCGATGCGCGCGCAGGGGGCGCGGGGCTGCGTGCTGTTGGGCGAGCCGGGCTATTACGGGCGCTTTGGTTTTCGTGCCGTGCCGGATCTGGTGCTGCCGGGCGTGCCGGCGGAGTACTTCCAGGCCCTGTGCCTGCAGCCGCCGATGGCGCAGGGCGAGGTGCGTTACTCGCCGGCGTTCGACGCGGTCGGTTGATCGGGGGACGGCCGGCGCTCCGGCGCCGGTCAGCCTTGATGGCGCAGGTGGATGAGGGGATATGGACGACCCTGCGAATCCACCGGCGAGCGGCCGGTTTCAGTGAAACCCATGCGCTGATAGAAGCCCACAGCCTGTGCATTCTGCGTATTGACGTCGGTGGTCAGTTGCGGGTGCCGGGCCACCGCATGCAGCAGCAACTGGCGGCCGATGCCGGTTCCGCGCACGTCGGGATCGATGAACAACGCTTCCATGTGCGAGCCGTCGATCAGCATGAAACCCTGCGGCCGGTCCTGGTCGTCAACTGCCACGACCAGCGGAGCCTGCGGCAGGAAGCCGGCGACTTCGGTGTCGATGGCCTGGCGGTCTTCGGCACTGAGGAAGTCATGGGTGGCGTCGACGGCCCGGCGCCAGAGGTCGACGAGAGCGTCGCCATCAGTGGCGCGGGAAGGGCGCAGGGTGGTCATGGGCATGTCCAAGGTGCTTCGCAAGTGCACACAAGTATAGCTGCCGCGAATGAAGGGAAAACGCCGTTTCGAGGTGGCCTGCGAGGCGCTGTCGACGTGGTTGCGGAGGCCTGCGCTACACTGCGGTCGCGCTGAACTGTTCGAATTCGAGAACCGCCATGACCGACACCCTGGGCGTGCCCGTGCACGACGCCGACGAGCACTGGATGCGTCACGCGTTGGCATTGGCCGAACGCGCACAGCGTGAGTTCGACGAGATCCCGGTCGGTGCGGTGCTGGTGGGGGCAGACGGTCAGCTGCTGGGCGAGGGCTGGAACCTCAACATTGCCTCGCACGATCCCAGCGCGCATGCCGAGATCGTGGCCATGCGCGAGGGGGGCCGGATGCTGGCCAATCACCGCCTGATCGGCAGCACCCTGTATGTCACCCTGGAGCCGTGCGCAATGTGCGCGATGGCGATAGTGCACGCCCGTGTGGCGCGCCTGGTCTACGGTGCCAGCGATCCCAAGACAGGCGCCTGTGGCAGCGTGTTCGATCTGGTCGGTGATGCCCGCCACAATCACCGGGTCGAGGTCCATGCCGGTGTGCTGGCCAAGGAGGCCAGCAACCGCCTCACCAATTATTTCCGGGCCAAGCGCGGCAAGCCCCCGCTGCTGCTGGAGGACCACGCTGGCGAGGGCTGAGTGGCGAAAGGGTATGATGGCCGCCACTTTCCTTTACCGGCCGGCCTCGTGCCTGCCCAGCAACGAGGCGACACGATGGCAGAGAACGGCGCGGCCAACGAGCGACTGATCTGGATCGACCTGGAAATGACCGGGTTGGATACCGACAACGATTCGATCATCGAGATCGCCACCGTGGTCACCGATGCCCAGCTCAACGTGCTGGCCGAGGGCCCGGAGTTCGCCATCCACCATCCGCTGGAAACACTGGAAGCGATGGACGAGTGGAACCGCAACCAGCATCGTCGTTCGGGCCTGTGGCAGCGTGTCATCGACAGCACCACGACGCTCGGCCAGGCCGAAGCGCAGACCGTGGCCTTCCTGGCGCAGTGGATTCCGGCCGGCGTGTCGCCGATGTCGGGCAACTCCATCTGCCAGGACCGCCGCTTCCTGCACCGGCAGATGCCGCGGCTTGAGAAGTACTTCCACTATCGAAACCTGGACGTGTCCACGGTGAAGGAACTGGCCAAGCGCTGGGCGCCGACCGTGGCCGCTGGCGTAGGCAAGAACAGCAACCACACCGCGCTGAGCGATGTGCACGATTCGATCAACGAACTGCGCCACTACCGCCAGTTCATGGGCGCACTGTCTGGCCTGCCGACCCCTTGATGGGTAGTGCCGGCCGCTGGCCGGCAGCCGCCTGATGCTCACCGGCGGCACAGGGGTGCCAGCCAGCGGCCGGCACTACGCTCCGTTCAACTCCACGGCGCTAAGATCGGCCCATGAACGAGCCCATCCTGCTGCCCCGTGATATCGCCCACGACGCCGGCGACTGGTCTGACCTGCAGCGGGCGGTAGCGCTGCTGGAGGCACCCACGATCACCGCACGCATGGCCAACCTGGTCGGGACGCCGCTGGAGTTCGCGGTGAAGGCGCTTCCGACGTCGGTGTCCAACCGCATCCACGGCGCGGTGCAGGCGGCGTTGTCCAAATCCGTGCAGGCCGCGCTGTGGAGCATGGACAACACGCCTGGCAAGGGCGCCTCGACACGCTGGCACAAGCTGGCGGCGGCGACGTCCGGCGCGGTTGGTGGTGCATTCGGCTTTGCCGCGCTGTTCATCGAGTTGCCGGTGTCGACCACGATCATGATGCGCGCGGTGGCCGATGTGGCCCGCAGCGAAGGCTTTGATCTATCGCAGTTCAGCACCCGCCAGGCCTGCCTGGAGGTGTTCGCGCTGGGAGGAAATTCGCCGCGTGACGACGCCAGCGAGACCGGCTACTACCTGGCCCGTGGCTTTACCACCGATGTGATGCGCCACCTGTCGGCCGAACTGGCCGGGCGCGTGGTGACGGGGCGTGACCTGACCCTGGGCGTGGCGCCCAAGGAAGCCGGCAAGCTGTTGGCCAAGCTGGTGGAAAAGGTCGCCGCCCGCTTCGGTGTGGTGATCACCGAGAAGTTTGCCGCGCAGGCGGTGCCGATCGTCGGTGCGGCAGCCGGCGCGACGCTCAATACCATGTTCACCGACTACTACCAGGACATGGCCCGCGGCCATTTCATCGTGCGCCGGCTGGAGCTGAAATACGGCGAGGAGGTCGTGCGCACCTGCTATGACCGCATCGCGCACGGTGGGGCGTTGATCGAGCCGACGTTGTAATCCACGCCATGCGTGGATGCGGCATCGTTGCCCCGCAGGCACAACTGTTTTGCACAAACGCGCCTGTTGCGCGCGCAGCGCCATCCCCATCCTTGCCGGCAATCCCCCGCAAGAGAATGCCGCCATGTTGTTCACCCCCCACCGCCTGGGCACGCTGACGCTGCCCAACCGCATCGTGATGCCGCCGATGACCCGCTCGCGCGCGGCTGCCGGCAATGTCGCCACCACACAGATGGCCGAGTACTACGCCCAGCGTGCCGGTGCCGGCCTGATTGTCAGCGAAGGCACCCAGATCAGCCCGCAGGGCCAGGGCTATGCCTGGACCCCGGGCATCCACAGCGAAGCGCAGGTGCAGGGCTGGCGCAGGGTCACCGATGCCGTGCATGTGGCCGGTGGTCGCATCTATGCCCAGCTCTGGCATGTAGGCCGTGTCTCCCATGTCGCCCTGCAGCCGGACGGCGTGGCGCCGGTCTCTTCCTCGGCCCTGCTGGCCGAAGGGGTGAAGGTCTTTGTCGACCCCACCGGTGCCGGTCCGGAATCCGGCGTGGGCGAGATGATCCAGCACTCGATGCCGCGCGCGCTGGGTGAGGACGAGATTCCGGGCATCGTGGCCGACTATGCGCAGGCGACCCGCAATGCACTGGCCGCTGGCTTTGACGGCGTTGAGCTGCACGGCGCCAACGGTTATCTGATCAACCAGTTCATCGACTCGCAGGCCAATCTGCGTACCGATGGTTACGGCGGCGCGCTGCAGAATCGGCTGCGCTTCCTGCGCGAGGTGGTGCAGGCGGTGGTCGATGTCGCAGGCGGCGAGCGTGTCGGCGTGCGTCTGGCGCCGTTGACCACGCTGCAGGGTGCGGTGGACGACACACCGCAGGCGACCTATCTGGCTGCCGCGCACCTGCTGGGCGAGCTGGGCGTGGGCTACCTGCACATCGCTGAGGCCGACTGGGAGGATGCGCCGTTGATGCCGGTGGCGTTCAAGCAGGCGCTGCGGCTGATCTATCCGGGCACGCTGATCTACGCCGGCAAGTACACCGCCGAGCGTGCCGGGCAGGCGCTGGCGGAAGGCTGGGCCGACCTGATCGGCTTTGGCCGGCCGTTCATCGCCAACCCGGATCTGCCCGAGCGACTGCGCACCGGCGCGGTGTTGAATTCGCCGGATCGCGCGACGTACTTCGGTGGCGGTGCAGTGGGGTTCATCGATTATCCGGTGCTGGAGGAGGCCGTGGAGGCCTGATTCCGCTTCCGCCGGGCATGGCCCGGCGCTACCTTGCCAGCTTCGGTAGCGCCGGGCCATGCCCGGCGGGCGGAGGGGTCAGGGCTTGTCGCGCACCAGCGCGTCGGCTTCAACCACGCCGCCATCCTTGCCATGCAGGTACAGGTGCATGTCCTGCTGCGGATACGGGATGTTGATGCCTGCCTTGTCGTAGCCCAGCTTGATCTGCTCCAGCAGGGTGACCTTGGTGCCGAAATGATCGGCCGACTTTACGTAGCAGCGGATGCCCAGGTTGATCGCGTGCGCCCCCAGCTCGTACACCACCACGTCCGGTGCGGGCGTCTGCAGCACGCGCGGGTCGGCCTTCATCAGCGTCAGTGCGGTATCGCGGGCCAGCTGGATGTTGTCTTCGTAACCGATGCCCACCACCAGTTCGACGCGACGGGTAGGCTCTGCCGTAAGGTTGATGATCGGGGCAGCAGTGATCAACGTGTTGGGAATGGTGGTGTGCTGGTTGTCGGCACCGGTGATCACGGTCTGGAAAATACGTACTTCGCGCACCGTGCCGGTCTGCCCGGCGATGGTCACCACGTCGCCCACCCGGAACGGGCGCAGGGTCACCAGCATCACGCCCGAGGCGATGTTCGACAGCGAATCCTTCAGTGCCAGGCCAACGGCCAGACCGGCGGTGCCGAGCACGGCCAGCAGCGGAGTGATCCTTACGCCGAGCGTATCGATGGCCAGCAGCACTACGATCACCAGCGAGGTGGCGTACACCACGTTGCGCAGGAAGTTGCCCAGCATCGGGTCCATGCCCATGCGGGTGGTCGCGCGCGGCATCGCATTGGACAGTCGGCGTGCGACCCACATCCCGACCAGGAACACGACGATGGCAGCGAGCAACGGCACGCCGTAGGTTTCCAGCAGGCGCTCCCAGTCGAGCGAATGGAACCAGGACGTCGTGGCGGGCGAGGGTGGGGCAGCGGCGATCATGCGGACTCCTTTGCGACGGGAACATGTGCGACAGGAACATGGCGTGCGCGGACGCCAGAAACAGCAAGCCCCGCGAAGGCGGGGCTTGCGTGCAGCTTCAGTATGGGCCGACGTCGATGAAAGCGACGTCAGCCATCAAGCGTCAACAGCTCAACCCTTGGCCTTCAACTTGGCCAGGCGCAGCCAGGTATCGACCACGGTGTCCGGGTTCAGCGACACCGACTCGATGCCTTCCTGCATCAGCCACTCGGCCAGATCCGGATGATCGGACGGGCCCTGGCCGCAGATGCCGACGTACTTGCCCTTGGCACGTGCCGACTTGATCGCCATCGACAGCAGCTTCTTCACCGCCGGGTTCCGCTCATCGAACAGGTGCGCGACGATCGACGAGTCGCGATCCAGGCCCAGGGTCAGCTGGGTCAGGTCGTTGGAGCCGATCGAGAAGCCGTCGAAGATTTCCAGGAACTCATCGGCGAGCAGTGCGTTGGACGGCACTTCGCACATCATGATGATCTTCAGGCCGTTCTCGCCCTGCTTCAGGCCATTCTGTTCGAGCACCTCGACGACCTTGCGGCCTTCTTCCAGGGTGCGCACGAACGGGATCATGACCCACAGGTTGTCCAGGCCCATCTCGTTGCGCACGCGCAGCACGGCCTTGCACTCCAGTGCGAAGGCAGCCGAGAAGCTCGGGTCGACGTAACGGCTGGCGCCGCGGAAGCCGATCATCGGGTTCTCTTCGTGCGGCTCGTAGCCGCTGCCGCCGATCAGGTTGGCGTACTCGTTGGACTTGAAGTCCGACAGGCGCACGATCACCGGGTTCGGCGCGACCGAGGCAGTCAGGGTGGCGATGCCTTCGGCCAGACGGTCCACGTAGAAGCCGACCGGGTCGGAATAACCGGCGATCTTCTCGTCGATCTTCTTCTTGGTCGCAGCGTCCTGGCGGTCGTATTCCAGCAGCGCGTTGGGGTGGATGCCGATGTGGCTGGCGATGATCATTTCCAGGCGAGCCAGGCCGATGCCGGCGTTCGGCAGCTGGCCGAAATCGAAGGCACGTTCCGGGTTGGCCACGTTCATCATGATCTTCAACGGTGCCGGCGGCATGTTGCCCAGATCGGTGGTGGTGCGCTCGAAACCGAGCTTGCCTTCGTAGATGAAGCCGGTATCGCCTTCAGCGCAGCTGACGGTGACCAGCTGGCCATCTTCAATGACCTTGGTCGCGTTGCCCGAGCCGACCACGGCCGGCACGCCCAGCTCGCGGGCGATGATCGCGGCGTGGCAGGTACGGCCACCGCGGTTGGTGACGATCGCCGACGCGCGCTTCATCACCGGCTCCCAATCGGGATCGGTCATGTCGGCGATCAGCACGTCGCCCGGCTGCACGCGGTTCATGTCTTCCAGCGTCTTCACCACACGGGCCACGCCGGCACCGATCTTGGCGCCGACGGCGCGGCCTTCGGCGAGGACGTTGCCGCCCTTTTCGGTCAGCGCGAAACGCTCGATCTGGGTGGCGTGGCTGCGCGACTTCACGGTTTCCGGGCGCGCCTGCACGATGAACAGCTTGCCGCTGACCCCGTCCTTGGCCCACTCGATGTCCATCGGGCGGCCGTAGTGCTTTTCGATGGTCAGTGCCTGGCGCGACAGTTCGGCCACGTCTTCATCGTTGATCGAGAAGGTGGTGCGCAGTTCGGCCGGGGTGTCCTCGATCCTGACGCGCTCGCCGGGGACATCCGAATACACCATGCGGATCGCCTTGCTGCCGAGCGAACGACGCAGGATCGCCGGCTTGCCGGCCTGCAGGGTGGGCTTGTAGACGTAGAACTCGTCGGGGTTGACCGCGCCCTGCACGACCATTTCGCCCAGGCCGAACGAGGAGGTGACGAACACCACGTCGCGGAAGCCGGATTCGGTGTCCAGGGTGAACAGCACGCCGGACGAACCCACGCCCGAACGCACCATCAGCTGCACGCCCGCCGACAGGAACACGTCTTCGTGCTTGAAGCCGTGGTGCACGCGGTAGGCGATGGCACGGTCGTTGTACAGCGAGGCGAACACTTCCTTGACCTTGTGCACGACATCGTCGGCACCGGTGACGTTGAGGAAGGTCTCCTGCTGACCGGCGAAGGAGGCATCGGGCAGATCTTCGGCGGTGGCCGAAGAACGCACGGCTACAGCCACGTCGCCGCCACCGTTGTCGGCGCTCAGCTTGGCGTAGGCGCTGCGGATGTCCTGGTCCAGCTGCGGGTGCAGCGGCGCATCGATCACCCAGCTACGGATTTCCTTGCCGGCCGCGGTCAGCGCGGTGACGTCCTCGACGTCCAGCGTGGCGAGTTTGTCGAAGATGCGCTTGGACAGGTCGTTGTGCGCGATGAAGTCCTTGAAGGCTTCAGACGTGGTCGCATAACCTCCAGGAACGGAGACGCCCAGACCGGCAAGGTTGCCGATCATCTCGCCCAGCGAGGAATTCTTGCCGCCTACGCGGGCCAGGTCGGCCAGACGCAGTTCGTGCAACCACAGGATGTTCTCGTTCAAGCGCGATGCTCCGTTTGGCCATCGCCCGAGGCGGGCTTGGATGGCCGCGTCCGTAGGAAGAAGCCGATATGATGCCGGGCAGACCACCGTCGGCACAAGCTTGTGTTGACGGCCCTTTTAGGCTTCGTAGGGGGTAAATGCGCGCATGTCGACCATCCGTCCGGTGTTCTACGTTTCCGATGGAACCGGTATCACCGCTGAAACCATTGGGCATAGCCTGCTGACCCAGTTCTCCGGGTTCAGCTTCATTACCGACCGGATGTCATTTGTCGATGACCCCGAAAAAGCCCGGGAAGCCTGTGCCCGGATCCAGGCGGCGGGGGAGCGGTACCAGGTCCGGCCGATCGTGGTGAACTCCTGCGTGGACCAGAGCCTGAGCGTGATCCTGTCCGAAAGCGGGGCGCTGATGCTGGATGTGTTCGCCCCGTTCATCGAGCCGCTGGAGCGCGAACTGTCCAGCTCCCGGCTGAACCGGGTCGGCCAGGCCCACGGCATGGTCGACTTCGACACCTACCACCGGCGCATCAACGCGATGAACTTCGCGCTGACCCATGACGATGGCATCGCGGTGAATTACGACGACGCCGACGTGATCCTGGTGGCGGTGTCGCGGGCGGGCAAGACGCCCACCTGCATCTACTTGGCCCTGCACTACGGGGTGCGCGCGGCCAACTACCCGTTGACCGACGAGGATCTGGAGAGCGACCGCCTGCCGCCACGACTGCGCAACTACCGACGCAAGCTGTTCGGCCTGACCATCGACCCGGACCGCCTGCAGCAGATCCGCCAGGAGCGCCGGCCCAATTCGCGCTACGCCAACCTGGACACCTGCAAACGCGAGGTCGCTGCGGCGGAGGTCATGTTCCAGATGGAACGCATCCCGACCCTCAGCACCACCCACACCTCGATCGAGGAGATCTCCAGCAAGGTGCTGGGCACGCTGGGGCTGCAGCGCGAGCTGTATTGATCTTTTCCCTCGCGCCGCGCTGCCGGCCAGCGGCCGGCACTACCAATGGGCGCTTCAACTGCGCCCTGTAGAGCCGAGCCCACGCTCGGCTGGGCCACCGGGTTCTGGCCGAAGAGCAGCCGAGCATGGGCTCGGCTCTACAGGGGTGATCGCCGTTGGCGGCTTGGCTGCGGGTTGAACCGTCCCCACGTTGAAGGGCCAACGTGTAGGATCAACCCATGGCCC
The DNA here is from genome assembly GCF_003060985.1 of Stenotrophomonas sp. HMWF023. Taxonomy (NCBI): domain Bacteria; kingdom Pseudomonadati; phylum Pseudomonadota; class Gammaproteobacteria; order Lysobacterales; family Lysobacteraceae; genus Stenotrophomonas; species Stenotrophomonas sp. HMWF023. The sequence continues at coordinate 8,310 of NZ_QAIJ01000233.1, read as the reverse complement.
GAGCATTGCCCCGTACCGAGCGCATTCCCCGCCTGAGCCGGCTGAGCTGGCTGATGGGGCTGTATGCAGAGAACTACCGCCACCTGGTGCGTCTGTTCGCTCCGGCCGAACTGGTGGCGGGAAGCTACGTCTCTTCGGTAGGTGACGGCCTGGACGTGCGTCTGGATGTGATCGAGTGCCACCGCTACACGGTGGAACTGCGCCTGACCTATGACCTGGCCGACCCGGTGACCGGTGAACCGGACCCATCAGCCTTCGTCCGCCTGTACCGGGACGCGCGCCAGGCCGAGACCACTCACTGCTACGTCGGCCGCCGCTGGCAGGACACGATGGGCCTGTACCCGCCGCCGGCCGAGCTGATCAGCCATCGCATGCGGATGAACACCTTCCTCGGCAAATGGCTGGAATACCTGGCCGAACGCGGCCATGGCGTGGCCACCCTGCACCGTGACCCTGACGGCAACGCTGTGGGTGAGGGCGAACGTCGCCTGTCGCTGGTGCGTTGATCGGCCATAATCCACGGCTGACCCACCGCCGGACCCGGACATGCCGTATACCCCGATCGTCGCCACCCTGGGCTATGTGCTCTCGCCCGATCGTCGCCAGGTGCTGATGATCCATCGCAATACCCGGCCAGGCGACCACCATCTTGGCAAGTACAACGGCCTGGGCGGCAAGGTCGAGCCGACCGAGGACGTGGCCGCGGGCATGCGCCGTGAAATCGCTGAGGAGGCCGGCATCGACTGCACGGCCATGCGCCTGCGCGGCACCATCAGCTGGCCGGGTTTCGGCAAGCAGGGCGAGGACTGGTTCGGTTTCGTGTTCGTCATCGACAGCTTCGAGGGTGCCCCGCACGGCGGCAACCACGAAGGCACCCTGGAGTGGGTGGACGTGGACAAGCTCGACCAGCTGCCGATGTGGGAGGGCGACCGCAACTTCCTGCCGCTGGTGTTCGATGCCGATCCGCGCCCGTTCCACGGGGTGATGCCTTACCGGGATGGACGCATGCAAAGCTGGTCCTTCAGCCGTCTTTGACGCGGTGAGCGGATCAGATTGAAGTCTGGTCCTGATCGCTTGATTGAGCACCGGCCTTGCCCGGCATGCTCGTGGATGTGATGGTTGATTAATACCCGGGCAATATTTGACGTCATTAAATTACCCGGGTAATATTTGCGCATCCTCACTGATGCCATTGTCATGCCAGCATCCCGACTCGCCCCTTTCAGCTGTTTCGACGGCCATCGCCTGGTCGTCTCTGGTACGCCGGAAGGGGCCGCACTGGCACTCAAGCAGTTGCGCGCGGCCAACGCGTCCGGTCCACTGCTGGTATTCGACAACGCCACCGGCCGTACCCACGATTTCGATACCCGTGGCAGTGATGCGCAACTGCTGGTGCGTATTGCCAAGGCGTTTCCAGCGGCCGTCGAAGCGGACGACGGCCCCCTGGTCGATGACGCGTCCGTCGTCCCGCGTGGCCGCGGACGGCCCAAGTTGGGTGTGATCGCCCGCGAGGTGACTCTGCTGCCTCGTCACTGGGCATGGCTGGCCGAACAGCCGGGCGGTGCCTCGGTGGTGCTGCGCCGGCTGGTGGAAGCGGCCAGCCGCGCCGGTGCGGACAAGGACCGCACGCGCCGCTACACCGAGCGCGCCTATCACTTCCTGCAGGCCATCGCCGGTGACCTGCCGGGCTTCGAAGAGGTCATCCGCGTGCTGTTCGCGCATGATCGCGCCGGGCTTGAGGCAGCGCTGCAGTCCTGGCCAGCGGATGTGCGCAGCCACGCCCTGTGCCTTGCCTTCGATGACGCTGCGGACGGCGACGACTGAATCAGCGCGCGGCGCGTGATTCAGTCGTCCTGATCGCGGGCTGCGCCCCATCCCCTGTGTGCTTCCTTTGCTGGCGAAGATGCCGGGCAGGGCGGCGCCTTGCCCATGGAATCCCATGAACTCTGCTTCCAACCCGATGTCCCCGGCGATGACGCCACCGCTGTGGCGCAGCTACCTGGCCCTGCTGTTGCCGATGCTGCTGACCAATGCGTTGCAGCTGGCCGCAGGCACGCTCGACAACATCTACCTTGGCCATCTGCTGGGCACGCAGGCGGTAGCCGCCGCCGCGTTCTTCCCCGTCTTCTTCCTGTTGCTGGCATTGGTGATGGGCCTGGCGACCGGGGCCATGGTGCTGATCGGACAGGCGTGGGGTAGTGGCCGGCCGCAACAGGCGCAGGCTGTCGCTGGCAGCGCGGTGGCCCTGGTGCTGATGTTGTCGGCGCTGGTGATGGCGGTGGGTGGCATCTTCGCGCCGCAACTGCTGGTGGCACTGGGAACACCAGCGCCGATCCTGGCCGAGGCCATCGTCTATGCGCGCATCGTGTTGCTGGGTGCGCCGGTGTTTTTCCTGCTGTGGCTGGCCACCGCCGTCAGTCGGGCAGTGGGAGATGCGAAGACGCCGCTGCATGCCCTGTTGCTGGCTACCGTGGTCGGCCTGTTGTGCACGCCGCTGTTGATCCTGGGCTGGGCCGGCCTGCCGAAGCTGGGGGCCGCCAGTGCGGCCTTGTCGGCAGTGTTCGCCTCAGCACTGGCGCTGGGCTGGTTGCTGTGGCGCTGGCATTGCGTCGGTCATCCGCTCGCTCCAGGCCGGGAGCTGCTCGGTGCCATTCGTTTCGATGGGGCGCTGGTTCGTTCGATGCTGCGCATTGGTGCGCCATCTTCCCTGCAGATGCTCAGTCTTGCCATTGCCGAGATCGTGCTGCTGGGCTGGATCAACAACCATGGCTACCAAGCGACCGCCGCGTATGGTGCGGTCAACCAGTTGATGAGCTGGGTGCAGCTGCCGGCCATGTCGCTCGGCATCACCGCCACCATCCTCGCCGCCCACGCGATGGGCGCGGGTCGGGCGACGCGGCTGCCGGAGATCGCCCGCACCGGTGTGCTGCTGGGCCTGGGTCTGTTGACGCTTGTGGTGGCTCTGGCAGTCGGGTTGGCGCCGTGGCTGGCTGGGCTGATCCTGGATGCGCCGACGGTGCGGGAACTGGCGGTCCAGCAGTTGCGCACGGTTGTGTGGGGCGTGCTGGCGATGGGAATCAGCGCGGTGCTGGTCGGGGTGATGCGCGGCAGCGGCTTCGTGCTGCTGCCGGCGCTGGCGGGAGCAGCCGCTGTCCTGCTGCTGGAGCTGCCGTTGGCGATGTGGCTGCAGGCGCGGCATGGCTTGGCTGGGCTATGGTGGGCCTGGCCGCTGGGGTTGCTGGCGATGCTGTTGCTGCAGCTGCTTTGTTTCTTCGGCTGGAGGCGCCGGCTTGCTGTTCGAGCCTGAGCCAGAGCCAGAGCACATGCGGAGCAGGGTGGGGACTGTGACGTTCCTGCATTCCGCTATCGCCCAAGCGTCAGCAGAGCAGTCTTTTGCAGTTCAAGTGGCCGGCATTACCGGCGGCGCGCCAGCAGCAGGTGGAAGTGCTTTTCCCGCTGCTGGCCGTCATTGCCGGCTGTGCATTCGCGATGTGAGCGCCATGCCGTGACGCTGAAGCCGGACACCCGCAGCGCCAGCTCCACGGCATCCAGCTCATGCAGTTCGAAGTCGGCGGCGAAGGGCAGGCTGCGCATGAATCCAGCATCGCCGAAGGCAAGGCATAGCCGGCCGCCGCGATGCAGCACCCGCGCCAGTTCATCCAGCACGGGCGCCAGGTTCGGCCAGAAGTACAGGGTGTTGACCGCCAGCGCGGCATCGACGCAGGCATCCGCCAAGGGCAGGGCATGGGCATCGCCCTCGCGCAGCGCAGCACGCCCGGCAAGGCCGCTGGCGGCAAGATGCTGGTTGCCGGCGTCGACCATAGCACGGGACAGC
>NZ_QAIJ01000233.1:502-4461 GCF_003060985.1 Stenotrophomonas sp. HMWF023 | reverse complement strand
CAGCAGCAGCGGCGCGAAGGCGGCGTTGCCGGGGCCGATCTCCAGCACCTGCTCTCCGGGCGCAACCGCCAGCAACGCGATTGCTGCCTGGTTGAGGGCGCCGTTGCTGCGGTTCATCGATTGGCCCACGGCCAGCGCGGCCTCGCCATGGGGCTGCCGCAACTGCGCGGCCAGGGTGCGTGCATCCAGCATCAACATCGTCCGTCGGTAAGGAGTCGGACGTGGCGGCGGCGGGTCCGCCGCAGACCATAGCGCCAGCCGATCGGCTTGGGAAGTAGGGAAACCCCGGCTTGAGGTGATGAGGAAATGTCCAGCGTCGCAGTCGGTGAGAGCCAGTTGTCCACAGGGGGTGTGGATTACGCGTGGGCAACTTTGTGGATAAGCACTGGCAGGCGCCACCCCCCTAGGCTGTCAAGATGGGTGGCGAAAAATTCACCGCTGGTGAGGATCGGTGAGTGACGGGTGAAGGACGGGGTCAGCCCACGCTGTTGTCGGTGGCGGCGCTCGCGGTACCCTGTGGGCCTTGATGCCCCGTGAGACTTCATGAAACGTCACTTCTCGATGCTGCGCGAGTTCCATCTGGCGGACTGGTTCACCCTCGCCAACGCTTTCTGCGGCACCGGCGCGGTGTTTGCCGCAATGCGTTTCCTGCAGGATGGCGAGCGCGGCTATCTGCTGTTCGGCATGGCGCTGATCCCGCTGGCTTTCATTTTCGATGCACTGGACGGCCGTATCGCGCGCTGGCGCAAGTCCAGTTCGACCCTGGGCCGCGAGCTCGACTCACTGTCGGACGTGATTTCCTTTGGTGTCGCACCCGCAGCGCTGGCCTATGCCTGTGGCATGCAGGGGGGCTGGGACTGGCTGGTGCTGAGCTACTTCGTCTGCTGCGGCGTCAGCCGCCTGGCCCGTTACAACGTGACCGCCGAGGCGATGAGCGGTGACGAAGGCAAGGTGAAGTACTTCGAGGGAACACCGATCCCCACCAGCCTGGCGCTGGTGATCGTGCTGGCGATCGCCGCCGGCACCGATGCCATCGGCCACGACCTGTGGCTGGGCCAGTGGCAGATCGGCCCCTGGCAGCTGCATCCGTTGGTGCTGCTGTTCGCGCTGTCCGGGTCGCTGATGATCAGCAAGACCCTGCGCATTCCCAAGCCATGACCCAGCCCCGCGGAGAAGCGCGATGACCAGCTCGGCCCACGACGCCGGCAGCAGTGATTTCGAGAACCTGGCCCGGCAGTACTTCGGTGCCTGGGGCGATGCCCTGCGCCACGCGACTGTGTCGGGGGCCCCCGCTGGCGACGACCCGGGCAGTTGGAAGCACCTGTTCGACTGGTGGGGTCAACTGCTGCCCGAGACCGGTGCGGCTGCACCGGAAGAGGCGGTGCGGCGGTTCCGCGAACAGGCTGGCAGCTGGTACGGCACCATGCAGGAAGTGGCTGCACGCTTTGCCGGCCGCGATGCCAGCAGTGCCGAGGTTGCCCAGGCCTGGCGTGAAGCGGTGAAGGGTCAGGGCGACGGCATGCTGCAGTGGATGCTGCAGGGCGCCCGTGGCAGCACCCACGCTGGCGCTGCTGCGCCGGAGTTCACGGCGTGGTTCCAGCAGTTGCAGACGCTGGCCGGTCCTTGGCTGCAGAGCCCGGCGTTCGGGCCCGGCCGCGAGCACCAGGCGCGGTGGCAGGCACTGCTGCGCGCGCAGGAGGAGTACCAGCATCACTCGCAGGCCTATGTCGAGCAGATCAAGCAGGCTTTGGAAGAAGCGTTCGACCTGTTCGAACAGCGCCTGGCCGAGCATGAGCAGCCCGGCAGCCAGCTGACCAGCGCACGGGCGATGTTCGATCTGTGGATCGAAGTGGCCGAGGAGGCTTACGCCAAGGTCGCCATGTCTGCACCTTTCCAGCAGATCTACGCGGCGCTGGGCAATGCGCAGATGCGCCTGCGCGCGGGGCTGCAACGCGAGGTGGAACAGATGAGTGAACGCATCGGCCTGCCGACCCGCACCGAGATGGATGCCGCCCACCGTCGCATCGCCGAGCTCGAGCGCAATCTGCGCCGGCTGCAGGCACAGGTGGCGGTGCTTGCCGGTACCGACGCGGTCGATCCGGTGGCCCAGCCGGCGCCTGCCAGGGTGAAGCCCGTCGCGCGCAAGCCTGCCGCGAAGAAGGCACCAGCGAAGAAGGCTGCCGCGAAGAAAGCTCCAGTGAAGAAGGCCACCTCCCGCACGACCACGCGGAAGTCGTAAGCCATGAAAGGACCGCTGGGCTTCAATGCCGATGACCTGATGCAGGAGACCCTGGCCATGCAGCGCAAGCTGATGGAAGGGTTGAAGCTGTTGCCGCAGGTGGAGGATGTCGACTATGGCGCCACCGCCCGCGAGGAAGTCTGGCGCGATGGCAAGGTGGTTCTGTATCGCTTCGTCGGCGAGAACGCACCGGTCCGGCGCACGCCGCTGCTGATCGTGTACGCGCTGGTGAACCGCCCGTACATGGTCGACCTGCAGGCCGATCGCTCGCTGGTGCAGAAGCTGCTGGCGTTGGGCCAGGACGTGTACGTGCTGGACTGGGGCTATCCGGATCGTTCCGAGCGCTACCAGACACTTGAGGATTACCTGCTGCGCTACATCGATGGCGCGGTGGATGCGCTGCGCGCACGCAGTGGAGGCCCGGTCGACATGCTGGGCATCTGCCAGGGCGGCGTGTTCGCGCTGTGCTACGCCGCGTTGCGCCGGCAGAAGCTGGGCAACCTCATCACCATGGTCACCCCGGTCGATTTCCAGACCGCCGACAACATGCTGTCGCACTGGGCGCAGCAGGTGGACGTGGATCTGCTGGTGGACACGCTGGGCAACATCCCGGCCGATCTGATGAATGCCAGCTACCTGATGCTCAAGCCGTTCCGCCTGAACGTGCAGAAGTACGTGGGCCTGCTCGACATCCTCGATGACAAGGCCGCGCTGGAAGACTTCCTGCGCATGGAAAAGTGGATCTTCGATTCGCCCGATCTGGCGGGCGAGGCCTTCCGCGAGTTCATCAAGCAGTTCTACCAGGGCAACGGACTGGTCAACGGCACCGTGCACATCGGTGAGGAGGCGGTGGACCTGGCCAAGGTGACCCTGCCCGTGCTCAACATCTACGCCGAACAGGATCACCTGGTGCCACCGGATGCATCACGTGCGATGCGTGGCCGGCTGGGCACGCAGGACTACACCGAGTCCAGTTTCCGCGGTGGGCATATCGGCATCTACGTCTCCGGTCGCGCGCAGCGCGAAGTGCCGGCGACCATCGACAACTGGCTGAAGGAACGCACGCCATGAAGTATTCGCCCTTGGTCGCGCTTGCGCTGGCCCTTGCACCGGGCATTGCCGGCGCCGCGCCCAGTGCCGATGCGCGCCGCGAAATCACGCAGCTGATCGGCAGCCTGGATGGTTCCCAGTGCCAGTTCCAGCGCAATGGCAGCTGGTACGGTCCCGCCGATGCGCGTTCGCACCTGCAGCGCAAGTACGACTACCTGCTGAAGAAGGACATGGTCGACAGCGCCGAGCAGTTCATCGAGCGTGCGGCGAGCCAGAGCAGCATGAGTGGCAAGGCGTACCGGATCCGCTGCCCCGGCCAGCCCGAACAGACCTCGGCGGCGTGGTTCGGCGCCCGCCTGCAGGCGTTGCGCCAACGCACGCCGTAGACACGGCAGGCGCTACAGTGGCCGCAGCCAGTCAGCCGGGAGACCTTGCCATGAACGCTGTGCCGCGCACCCTGTCGCGCTCGCTGAACGACCGCATGATCGCCGGGGTGATGGGCGGCATCGCCCATCGTTTCGGCTGGAACCCGACCCTGGTACGGGTGCTGTACGTGGTGATCTCGCTGGCGTCGGCCGCCTTCCCAGGCATCCTGATCTACCTGCTGCTGTGGCTGCTGATCCCCAACGAGGCCGATTGAACACCACGTCCCGGCCCTGGCCGATCTGGC
>NZ_QAIJ01000233.1:0-492 GCF_003060985.1 Stenotrophomonas sp. HMWF023 | reverse complement strand
AGCGCGCGCACGTGTACCAGTACCTGGTGCTGGGGCCGCTGTACCTGCCGGTGTATCTGTTGTGTGGTGGCGTCAGTGCACGCAATCCGTTCGAGCGTGCGGCTGATCATTACGCGCGGTTCGGGCACGGCTGGTGGCCGTAGTTTCCAGCCAACGGCGCAGCCCCTCGTGGGTGGTCGCGTAGAGCGAATCATGTGATTGGGCCGGGCAGGTGGGTTGCGCAGGGGCCGCTGCAAGTACGTCCCTGTAAGCTCGGTCGCCGCATCCATGCGGCTCACGCCCCTGCGCAACCCACCTGCCCGACCCCTGACAGTTTCTCGGCGCGTCCACCCACGGACAAAGAATAAGAACAGCAGAAGCGGGTCGCGCGCTGCGCTTGCTCGTGTAGAGCCGAGCGTGGGCTCGGCTCTACAAGAAACGGCCGGCCAGGCCGCTTTTGCTTTTGATCTTCTTTTTCTTCTCCGTGGGTGGACGCGCACGGAAATTGTCAGG
>NZ_QAIJ01000028.1:1424-8287 GCF_003060985.1 Stenotrophomonas sp. HMWF023 | reverse complement strand
GATCTACTGTCACCTGCGGGAGGTAGACTGCGGCCATGCGCTTCATTGAAACCTTCCAGTCCGGCCCCTTCGCCGACACCGTGGTCAGCCTGCTGGCGGCGTTCGTGCTCGGCACCCTGATCGGGGCCGAACGCCAATACCGGCAGCGTACGGCCGGCCTGCGTACCAACGTGCTGGTAGCCGTTGGCGCCGCCGCCTTCGTTGATCTGGGCATGCGTATCGCCGGCAGCGCCGAGGCCGTGCGGGTGATCTCGTACGTGGTCTCGGGTGTCGGCTTCCTCGGCGCCGGCGTGATCATGAAGGAAGGCATGAACGTGCGCGGCCTGAACACCGCCGCGACGCTGTGGTGCTCGGCTGCCGTGGGCAGCTGTACCGGTGCGGACATGCTGGCCGAAGGCGTGCTGCTGACCATACTGATCATCGCTGGCAACACCCTGCTGCGGCCACTGGTGAACGCAATCAACCGCATCCCGATCAACGAAGCCGCCAGCGAAGCGACCTACGAAGTGCGCCTGAGCGTGGATGCCGACGCGGTGCCGCGCGTGCGCGAGCGTCTGGTCGATGCACTGGAAGCAGCGCAGTATCCCGTCGGCGACGTACAGCTGGTCGAGCACGCCGATGCACCCACCGACGTGATCGCAGTACTGGTCAGCACGGCGGTCAGCGCCGACGAACTGGACGTGGTGCTGGCGCGGATGGAGCAGGTGCCGGGCGTGCTGCACGCCACGTGGGAAGTCAGCACCCGCGATTGAACGCGTGTCGGCAGTTCATCCACGCATGGCGTGGATCTACTGCTCATGCACGCGCCAGGCGCTGATGCGCACGCAGCAGTCTGCGGAACGAGGCGCAGCGCCGCGCATCCTCGGCGTGTGGACAGGCCGCAGCCCTTCGCAGTCGATCCTGCACCCGCTGCAACTCGCGGATCTGCCGCTGCAGCGCATCGGCCTGGGCCAGCAATGCCGTGCGATCCAGTGCAAGCCCTGTCCCCTGCGGCATCGCCGCGCCGATCTGCTGCAGCGACAGACCGGCTGACTGCCCCAGGCCGATCAGCGCCAGCCGCTCCAGCACCTGTTCGTGGTACTGCCGGCGCAGGCCGCGCCGCCCCAGCACCTGCAACAGGCCCAGCTGCTCGTAGTAGCGCAGGGTGGAGGCCGGTACACCGCTGCGGCGCACCACCTCACCGATATCCAGTTCCCGCATCGTGCTTGACCTCAAGTGGGCTTCAAGGGCCACCATGGTCGCACTCCCCGCGCAAGGCAAGCCCATGGCCGATTCACTCCCGCTCGATCAGAACACGCTCTGGAACGGCCCCGCTGGCGAGAACTGGGTCGCGCAGCAGACCCTGCTGGACGGCCTGTTCCAACCGATGGCCGATGCCCTGCGCGACGAGCTGCCGGCTGCCGTCACGGAACTGCTGGATATCGGTTGTGGCACCGGCGCCAGCACGCTGACCGCCGCCACAGCGCGTCCTGATGCCCATTGCACCGGTGTCGACATCTCCGCACCTATGCTCGCCCTCGCCCGCCAGCGTGCCGCCGCGACCGGGCGCGACATCGACTTCATCGTTGCCGATGCGCAGCGCCATGCCTTCGCAACGGCGCGCTACGACTGGATCCAGTCGCGGTTCGGGGTGATGTTCTTCGAGGACACGCAGGCCGCCTTCGCCAACCTGCACCGTGCCGCCCGAGCCGGCGCGGGCCTGCGCTTCATCGCCTGGCGCAGCGCGCAGGAAAATCCGTTCATGACCACCGCCGAACGCGCCCTTGCAGACCAGCTGGCACTGCCAGCGCGAGCACCGGGTGCACCAGGACAGTTCGCCTTCGCCGATGGCGAGCGGGTGCGCCGGCTGCTGCAGAGTGCTGGATGGCAGGACGTGGACGTATCGCCGCTGGACCTGACCTGTTTCCTCACCCGCGACGCACTGGCCAGCTATGTCGGCCAGCTTGGGCCCGTGGGCCTGGCCCTTCGCGCGCTGCCAGCCGAACGCGCCGACGCGCTGCTGCAGCAGGCGCTGACTGCGTTCGCACCGTTCATCGATGGTGATCGCGTGCGGGTGGAAGCCGCCTGCTGGATGATCCGCGCCCGCACCTAGCAACAGAAAAGGGGACAGAGGGGATCAAGTCGTTCATGCCCCGGCTGCGCGGGAAACGACTTGATCCCCTCCGTCCCCTCTTCTCTACAGCGCCTCGCCGGCGTCGGCCAGCCGCGATTCGATCAGCGCGTACCACTGTTCGAGCATGTCGACCAGCATGTCCAGCTCGGCGTCGGCACGCTGCGCGCGACCGCTGCGCAGGCAGGCCTGCGCTTCCTGCAGCTGGGTGAGGAAGCCGGCAACGGTGTCGGCCTGCAGGATCAGGCCCGGCAGTCGGCGCCCGGGAATGCGCACCACCGCATGGTTGCCGAGCTGGCCGTACACGCTGAGAGTGGCATCCGTCTTCATGGACAAGGGCAGGAATTGGGCATTCATCAGGTGCACCAGGGAAGAAACCTGCCCACCGGCAGGCGTGGAAAACGGGGGAGACGTTTCCACGTCCTGCCGGCAGAACAGGGGGGACTCGGGATGCCGGGGCGCGCCCCGGCACGGGGGTTCAGTGCGGTCGGGCCACGCCAGCGATCTGCACCCGGCGATTGGGCGCCAGGCAGGCGATCAGTTCGCGCCGGTTGCGCTGGTCGCACTGCACCAGCGGTTCCGCCGCGCCCCGACCTTCGGCACTGATGCTCGCCGCCGATACGCCGCCCTGTACCAACGCCATGCGCACCGCCTCGGCGCGCCGCTGCGACAGCGTCTGGTTGTAGGCAGCGCTGCCGATGCGGTCGGTGTAGCCGACCACCTGGATCGACTGCACCTGGCTGGCCTCGCGCACCTGCGCCAGCACGCCCTGCACTGCCTGCTGGCCGGTGGCACTGAGCACGGCACTGTCGAACCCGAACAGTGCATCGGCAGCCAGTCGCAGCGGCTGCTCCGGCAACGGTGCCGGCGGTGGCGGTGCCGGCGGACGCGGCGGCTCCAGTACGGCGGCGCACGATTCAGGCTTCCAGTAGCCACCCTGGGCGATGCCCTTGTTGTCAAAGCGCACCTGGAACTGGCAGGTGAAGTATTCGGCACCCTGTGCGGTGCGGAAGTTGAACAGGTAGTTCCATTCGCGCACGCCCCACATGCCTTCGTTGAAATGCGGGGTGCCGAGCAGCGTGTACAGCTGGCGCTTGCTCATGCCCGGCGCGAACCGGCGCAGGTCGGCGATATCGGGATAGATGCCTTCCTTCAGCGATGCCTTGCTGGCCTCCGGGAAGGAGACGGCAGTGCCGCCGGCGGGACCCTCGGCGGCCGGTGCGTGGCTGCGGCAGGCAACGAGAAGCCCTGCGGCCAGGATCAGGCCCAGCGTGGCGGCGACGCGACCACTGCGAGCGATGCGATGCGGTTTCATGTCATTCCCCTGTAGACGTTGCGCTCTGCGCCGGGCCGCGAACGCGACCCGGCGCGGGCGATCACCACTGGATGCCGGCACCGACGGCCACACCGGCCTCGCCACGGCTGTTGGTGGAACCACTGAACTTGTAGATCCAGCGCCCACCCTCGGAAACACCGGAGATGCCCAGGGCCACGCCGGATTCGCCGTTGTAGCTGCCGGCGGCGATCGAAGCCATGTTGCGGCCGGCTTCGCTGGGCTGCGGCAGCGACGCGGTTGCCATCGCCGAGGCGATACCGGCCGAGGCACGGTTGTCGGTCTTGCGCAGGTCGCGTTCGAAGCCGCCCATGCGCTCATCGGTGTAGGCCTTGGACCAGTCCAGCGTCTGCGCCATGCCCGACTTCAGCTGGTCGACATTGACCGCATCGGTACCGGCGGTGCCGGCGGCGACGTTGCGCACCGTGGTCGGGCCACTGCTGGTGCTGCCCAAGGTCACGCTGTTGTAGTTGGTGGTGCCGTTGGTGGTGGTGTCATAGCGGATCGTGCCCTGCTGCGAAGCCTGCAGCTGACGCACGTTGACCGCATCCGTTGCCTGCGAACCGTCGGCCACGTTGACCACTTGGCGCTCGGCACCGGCTGCCCCCACCGACACCGTATTGGCGCGGTTGGCGACCGAGCCTGCACCCAGCGCCACCGAGTTGTCGGCCTGCGCCTGCGAACCATTGCCCAGTGCGGTCGAGTTTGCCCCGGCAGCGGTGGAGCCGGCACCGCCTGCGGCGGAGTTGGCACCACTGGCGGACGGATCGGCCAGGTTGTTGCTGTTGTTGGCGCGGAAGCTGCCGGCGACGTTGGTGATGTTCTGGATCTTCTGGTCGGTGTAGGACTTGGACTGATCGATGGCGTAGTTCACGCCATTCTTCAGCTGGCCGACGTTGGTCGCATCGTGATCGTCGGAGCCATCGGCCACGTGGGTGACCTTGCGCTCGCTGCCGCTGCTGCCCACCGCCACTTCACCGGACGAGTTGCTGGCACCGGTCTGGCCGTAGGCTCCGGTATAGCCGGTCTGCGCGCCGACGCTGGCCACCGAGCCCGCACCCAGCGCAACACTGTTGCCTGCGCTGGCATTGGCGCCGTTGCCGACCGCCACACTGCCCGCGCCCGCTGCACTGGCCTGCGGGCCGACCGCCAGTGCTTCGGCACCGGTGGCCGTCGCCGCTGCGGCAGTGGAGTTGACCGCCAGGTACGGGCTGCCGCCGCCGTTGCTGATGCGCTGGTTGAGCACCCGCAGCGATCCATCCACGGCGGAGAACGCCGCGGTGACGTTGCTGTAGTCGTTGCCGGTGATGGTGCCATCGGTGGCGATGGTGGAGATGTTGAAGGTCGGCGCGGTCCACAGCCCGGTGCTGCCGTTGTACATGGTGCTGCCACCGAAGTAGCTGGCCACGGTCTGGTGCGTGCTGAACAGCTGGTCGCCGGTGATGGCATCGCTGCTGCCAGCCAGGATGCTGCCGGCAGCCACGTTGGTGACTTTCACCGGCGCACCGCCGGTACCGCTGAGGGTCACGGTATCGACCACGTTGCCACTCCCGTCCACGTCGTACTTCACGGCGCGCTTGTCCAGGTCATCGGTCTGGTCGGCAACGTTGGCCAGCGAATTGCTGACCGCATCGAAGGCCGTGCCGACGTCGTTGTAACTGCCCTGGCTGACGGTGCCGTTGGCGGCGACATTGTTGAGCGTGTAGGTCGGCGCGGTGACCACACCATTGGCGTCCACCGCAGCGCCGCCGCCGAGGTGGGTGGCCACGGTCTGGTTGGCCGCGAACAACTGCGCACCGTTGATCGCTTCGCTGCTGGCCGCGCTGATCTGGCCCGGGCCGAGGTTGCGCAGCGTGGTGGCCGTACCGGACTGGCCGAGCGTGGCGCTGCCGTAGTTGACGCTGCCGTCGCCGTTGAGGTCGTAGCGCAGCGCGCCCTCTTCCGAGGCCTGCAACTGTCCCAGGTTGACCGCATCGGTGCTGGCGGTACCGGCGGCAACGTTGGTGACCTGGCGTTCGGCGCCTGCGGCACCGATCGACACGCTGTTGGCACGGTCGGCCAGGCTGCCGGCGCCGACGGCGATGGCGTTGGCTGCAGTTGCGCTGGCGCCGGCACCGACGGCGATCGATTCGGCGCCGCTGGCCACGGCTTCGGCACCGGTCGAATTCACCCGCAGGTACTTGGTGCCGGTGTTGCGGATGTCGTTGATCTGCGTGTTGAGGTTGACCAGCGAGCCGTCCACTGCATCGAAGGCGTCGGTGACGTTGTCATACAGCCCCGAGGCCACGGCGCCACCGGTGGAGATGGTGCTGATCTCGAACAGCGGTGCGGTGAAAGTGCTGGTGAGCGGATCGAATGCTGCGCGTCCGCCAAAGAACTTCGCCATGGTGTCGTTGCTGGCGAACAGCTGCGCACCGTTGACCGCCTCGCTGCTGGTGGCGTTGACCGCACCGGCGGCCAGGTTGCCGATGGTGGTGGTGCCGGTGCCATTGCCGAGGGTGACACGGCGGTAGTTGGGGTCGCCTGCACCATCCAGGTCATAGGTGACCGCCGCTGCGCCGACCGCATCGATTTGGCTGATGGCGCCCTTCAGCTGGGCCACGTTGACCGCATCGGTGTTGGCGCTGCCGGCCGCCAGGTTGGTGATCTGCCGCTCACCGCCACCGGCGGTGCCTACCGACACTTCACCGGCCGACACCTGCGCAGTGGTCAGGCCGTAGGCGCTGTAGCTGGCCTGGGCGCCGCGCAGTGCAGCCGAGCGGTAACCCAATGCCACCGAATTGGCCTGGTTGGACGTGCTCTCTGCGCCGAGCAGGGTCTGCCCGTTGGCGGTACCGCTGGCACTGTCGCCGACCACCACCGAGTGCCCCATGCGTGCTGCGTAGTCGGCGGTGGGAACGCCGGTTGGATCGGTCGGATCATTGGCGCCCGCGCCGGGGAAGGCCACGCTGGCATCGACCTTCGGCAGCTCATGGCGGGCATTGGCGCCGATCACCACTTCTTTCGAGCCGTTGGCATAAGCGCCATCGCCCATCAGCACCTGGTAGTCCTGCGCGGCGTTGACCGCCCAGCAGGAGATGTCGGCCAGGCCGATGTCCAGGCACTTGGCCGCCCAGGCCGGCGAATCCTTGGGCAGCAGCAGGCCCAGCAGGCCACCGGGATTGCCGTTGTTGATGTTGTAGATGTAGCTGTCGGAGGTGACGCCACCGATCAGGGTCAGGTGCGAGCTGCCGCCGGTGACCGCGCCACCCAGCCCATTGAGCACGGTACCGACCGGTGTCGCGTTGACCACCGGCAGGCCAAGCACGCTGACCGTGGAATAGGTCTGCATGACATTGGCGGTGCTGAGCTTGAGGTTGCCGTTGGACAGGTAACCGGTGCCGCCGAACAGGCTGGCGGTGGTCGGGCCGAGCAGTTCGG
>NZ_QAIJ01000028.1:0-1414 GCF_003060985.1 Stenotrophomonas sp. HMWF023 | reverse complement strand
ACACCACCCACCAGGCCACCGGTGCCGATCACCAGGCCCGCATTCGGGTCGGCGGCGGCCGGCGCCTTCGGGCTGGTCGGCGGAATGGCCGACGGCGAGGTCAGGCCGAGGCTGCCCAGGGTATTGCCGACCAGGCCGCCGACGGCCCCGCCGAGGTTGTTGACGGTGCCGGACAGATCGCCGTTGAGCAGGCTGCCCACTGCATTGCCAACACCATTCAGCGCAGTACCGACGCCGTTGAGCAGGCCGCCCAGGCCGAGCGCGCTGTTCTGTGCGGCGACGGTTGCGGTGCCGGCCAGCTTGAGATTGCGATCGGCGACGAGTTCTTCGCCATCCTTGCCCTGCACGCGCACCCTGCCTGCCACACCGGCATCGAAGGCGGCGGTGATCGCGCGGTCATCGGTGTCGCCAGGCAGCTCTTCCTTGGCCGGCAGTGCAACCGCTGCGGTGGCGCCGGCCTGGCCTTGTCCTTCGATGTGGTTGCCGGCCACGACCAGCTGCGAATCGACCTTGCCGTCGACAGCTGCTTTCAATCCGCTCGGCGTTGCACTTACTGCGGTGGCAACGTGGCTGCCGGCATCGACGCTGGCAACCGGCGTACCGGCGATGCCGACGTTGGCCTTTGCTGCCGCATTGGCAGACAGACCCAACGGTGCCTGCGCGGCCGGTGCGACGTTCGCGGCAAGCGCGGCATCGACGCGGGTGGCGGCTGCGTTGCCAACGCCGATGTTGGCGCGTACGTCGGCAGCCAGAGCCGGTGCCGGCACATGATTCGGCGTGGCGCCGGCCGCCAGCTTGACCTGCACGGTGGCCGGCAGGACGTCGCGCACGACCGGCAGCGAGGTCGTGCTCAGCTGCAGACCGACACGTGCGTTCGCACTGATCGCCGGGTTGGCCTGGGCCTGTCGTGCGGCCGCCGCCAGCGCCACTTCGGCATCGACCTTCACCGGCATCGGCTGGGTGTACTTGGCTGCCAATGCCTGCAGATCGCGCAGAGATTGGCTGGACTCTGTTGCCGCCGCAGGCCCGCTGGCCAGCACGCACAGCAGTGCCAGGGCCAGGGTGCTGGGCACCAGAAGGCTGGCACGACGGTCGCGCGGTGCGGTACCACCGCTATCGCCAGTGGCCAGTTCCGAGGCCACAACCAGAGCATTGAGCTGGCGGTTCCATACACGCCGGTAGATGCGGTTCATGTTCATTTCCCCCGTAGGCGGACAACTTGAATGTCAGTGGACTTGCCGTTAGGCAGGTGACTGACATTTCGCGCCTTTCAGCGAGGGCTGAGCACTTCATTCCGGCAGGGCAATCGCGCATTCCGGCAAATCCACGGCCGGATTCGGCAGCCAGATATGCAAATCCGGCAGGGAGGGCTGGCCGGGCTGCGCCCGGCACCCGCAGAGGCCACGTCAAAGAC
>NZ_QAIJ01000232.1:926-5210 GCF_003060985.1 Stenotrophomonas sp. HMWF023 | reverse complement strand
GACGATAGATTTTGTTCATGGCATTTCCTTAACAATGGAGTCGAATGTGAGCGTCGCTGCGGAACAGTTCCGCAGCGACGGGATGTCAGAGGTCGTGTGTCTGTATGTGCTCGCGATAGCCATCGCGGGTCAGGCGGTAACGCATCTGCAGCGTGTGTCCCGGCTGCACGGTGAAAGGCAGCTCCAACGCACTACCCGGATACAGGCTTCGCGACACGTCGTGTGCCGTGCAGCGCGCGCCATCGCAGTCGGCAATGCTGGTGATGCCCACGCGCACCGTGCCGGTGTTACGCAGACGATTGCCTTCCACCTGTACCGCCATCGCGGGCTGCGCAGGCAGCACATTGACCAACGCGCCCCAGACCAGGCTGACGCCGATGTTGGCCTGTGCACGCTCGCCCTCGCCTGCGCGTTCAGCCCCTTCAGGGCCACGCACGCCTTCGAAGTACACGCGGTAGGCGGTTTCCTTCTCGACCGGCTGCAGCGGAATCACCCGGATCAGGCGATTGCCACCACCGGCCAGCGCGAACTTGCCGGGCGTGATGGCGATGGCCGCTTCGCCGGGCTCGACCTCGACCTCGTGTTCTTCTGCACCGGCGGGATTGACGATTCGCTTGATCGAGGCCTGCACGTACTGCGGCAGGGTGGACTGCGAATAGATGCGGATCTGCGCGCCCTTCTTCACGTCCACCGACGTGCGCATGGGGTGCACGGTGAGGTTGGCGTGGGCAGGCATCGCCATCAGCAGCGACAAGGGAAGCAGGCAGCGAATGAGAGGCTTCATCGGGGGCTCCATGGGAATCAGGGCGTGACAGTGGGAACGCGCAGTTCCACCTTGAGATCGCCGTCGTAGTAGCCGGGGCGTTTGCTGCTGACCGGCACGCGGGGGGTGTCCAGCGTCAATGGCGTGGGCACGCAGAACACCGGCTGCGTCATGCCGGGCAGCAGCACCAGGCGCAGCTTTGCGGTGTCGATGCCGTGCAGCAGCTGCTCCACGCCGTTTCGCAGGGGGACGGCGCTGCCGTTGTGATCGAGGGTGACGGTATAGTCCACGCGTTGCGTGGCGTCACTGCCGCCGTCGGTATGCCAGACCGAATAGCCGGAAGGCCCCGGAGGACGTGGCCCGCTGTCGCGCACGGTGACGCCCAGGTACTGGCTCTGCGAGCCCAGTCCGTCGTACAGGCACATGTCGAGTTGAGTTCGGCCGCCGACGGTCTGCGCGATCGGGTCGTACTGCAGGTTCAGGCCGACGTGCGGGGTGACCTGGTCGAAGAGCGGGAAGTAAATGGAGACCGCGTTGTAGTCGGTGATGGTGAAGTCGAAGGTGATGACATTGGTCAGCACCGTTCCTTGTGCTGGATCCACTTTGAGATCGAGCTGGAGCTCACCGCGCCACTGACCCGCTACCAGTCTCCTGAGTTCTTCTTGTGGAAGTACAAGCCTTACTCCGGTACCTAGCGGCTCATCAACATTGCATTGGTCCCAAGCTGCTGAGTACAGCGGGTATACGTGCTGGGTCCAAAAATCACCTGTGCATGCACGACCCGACACGATCCGTCGCAACCAACCGTTCAATCTCACTTCTGTTGGAAGACCGGATCGTTGTTCGACCATCCTGAGTACGATTTCCGACGATCCGAACAACACATCCTCATCGCCAGAGGTTCTGCAGCTGCCTTGCGAAGGATCCACACTGGATCGGCAGGTCAGATGTATCTGACCAAGCTTGCGCGACACGTCACGACTGAAGCCCAGAACCGTCCTGTCTGGCCAAATCTCCAGATCACCTGGCATGGAAGATCGATCCCACCCAAGCGTCACCTGCTGAACTATCGGACTGGGGTCGGTCTCCGGCGGTTGCTGCGCCATCGCCCTCGGCGCCAACACCACCAGTGCACACAGCACCGCCATCACCCACCACACCCGCCTGTTCACTGCGCACCTCCCGCGGCCGCGGTCTGCGGCGTGGCAGCAATCAACGCCTGCTCCTGCAGCAGTCGCGTCACCCGTGCCTGATGGCGGATGTCGGCCGGTAGCTGCGCCACGGCCAGCGGTTCGCACTGCACGGTGCCCACCAGCATCACCACACTGCGGCGCTCGCGCACCTGCAGCGGGCAGTGCAGCAGCCGGTCGTCCTGCAGCAGGTACAGGGTCGTTTCGCGTCGTGGGAAGTCGGCCACGAAGCCTCCATTGCTGCCGGTGCCGGGCACCGGCGCGTTGAGAATGCGGGCGCCGCGCAGCGGTGCACCGGCGATGTCGTGGGCGTTGCCGATGAAGGTGTAGGTCACTTCAATCGGCACCGGCATGCGCACCAGCCGCCCGGGTGACAGGAACAGCGGACGCGCGCCGCCGACACCGCTTACGCGCACGGCCGCGATGCTGTCCAGTGCGCTGGCGTCCTGCACTTCGGCGCGGTGCGATTGATAGGCCGACAGCGGCAACAGGCGACGTTCGCCCAGTTTGAGGCGCTGCCGGCGCAGGCCACCCACCTGCAGTTCGGCGGCAACACCGGTGAGGTCCAGGTCGTCGGTGCCATCCACCTGCACCGCCAACCCGGCATCGGCGCCGATGCCCGCGCCCCAGTACAGGCCACGCGTGCCGATGGCCAGCCCGGAACTGTGCGTAGCGCTGTACGCCACTTCATTGCCACCCTGGTGCTGGTAGCGCGATACCGTGGCGCCGGTCTGGCCGATGCGGTTCTGCAGCTGCCCGCTCAGCGTGGCGCTGTAGCGTTCGTTGTTGTTGCCGCGTAGTTCGCCGGACACTTCGCGGTACTGGTCTTCGTATTCCTGGCGCAGGGTCTGACCGGCGCTGTAATTGATGTCCGGTCGCGCATGCTGCGGCTGGCGCACATCCAGGCCGTAGCGCCGCTGTGAGCTACCGCGATCACCGCGCTGCAGGCGGTTGAGGCTGAAGTTGAAATAGATGCCGCGGTCGCGGCCGTCGCGCAGGCCGCCGCCACTGGTCTGCTGCCACACGCCGATGCGGCTGGAGACACTGAACTCGCCCCAGCGCTGGCTGCGGCTGTAGCTGGCCTGCCAGGTGCGGCTGAGCTGCGGCACGCGCGTGGGCTGTGGAATCCACGGCGGCAGCAGCGGGTCGAGCCCGGCCAGTGGGTCATCCCCCAGCCCCGGCTGCACGGTGCCTGCGCGCCAGGTCTGACGACGGGTGTAGGCCAGATAGGCATTGCCGCCAGCCACCGGCAGCGCCATCGAGGCGCTGAGCGAATCAGCACAACCGAGCCGGTCGCGCGCATCGTCCTCGAACTGGCAGGCGCGGCCACGCATGCGCTGGTGGTACACATTCCACGAGGCGCGGCGACGATACGAAAGCTGATGCTGCTGGCCACGGCTGCCATCGCTGCCGTGCATGCCGCTGAAGGTGGCGCGGATCTCCTGGGTGGCGAAGACATGGCGCAGGTCCAGCCGCAGTTCGCCATAACTGAAGCCACCAAGGTCAGCGAGGCCGGCCGTCATCGCCACGTTGCGCGACACCGGCACGCGCACGCCGCCCATCGCCGCCAACTCATCATCGAAACGGTCGCTGCGGCGTTCGTTGCGGCGACCACCCTGCAGGAACCACTGCACGCTGCTGTCGGTCCAGTCGCCACCCTTGTCGAACGGCGCGTCCTCGCTGCGCACCAGTACGCCGTCTTCGTAGATGCGCAGGGTGATGGTGTAGTTGCCCAGCGGGAACCGGCGCGTATCGAGCTGGTTGATGCCGGCCTGCAGGTAGAAGGTCTGCAGCAGGCGCTCGCCGTCGAAGGCATCCACGCGTGCGTCGCGTGCCAGCAACACGGTGAGCGGAGTGGCCTGCACGGCGGCGGCGGCATCCACGTAGGCCTGCGTGGTGCCGAGGCGCAGGCCCTGGAAGCGATCCATCGGCAGCATGCTGAAACTGAAGGTGCCGCCCTGCGGGCTGCTCAGGTTGCGGCGGTCCATGCGCCCGGCCTGCAGGTAGTGCTGCTGCCCCAGGTCATGGCGGTAGTAGGCGTTGTCCAGCTGGAAGTCGCGGTTGGCGCGGCCGCCGCGGTAGTGCTGCTGGCTGAAGGTCCAGTCGGCGGACAGGTGCCCGCGCTGGAACACGCCCAGCGCGCCCATGCCCTGTGCGGCCAGCGACTGGTAGCCGCGGCCACCACTGACATTGAGTGTGTGCTGGTGCAGGAAGGCGTTTTCGGCATTGGCGCTGGCCTGGTGGTAGCGCTCGGCGGCCGGTTCGCCGGGAATCCATTGGCGGGCGACGAACAGGCGCACGGCGCCCTCGCCTTCGTCATACAGCGCGCGC
>NZ_QAIJ01000232.1:0-916 GCF_003060985.1 Stenotrophomonas sp. HMWF023 | reverse complement strand
TCGTCATACAGCGCGCGCACGGCGGTGGGCTCCTCGGGGGGATCGATGTAACCGCAACCGGCGCTGGCGCCGCCATAACGGCAGGCCAGATGGCTGTTGCGCGGCAGCGGCTGCGACAGCGCCGGCAACAACGCGGCCTGTGCCTCGGCCGGCAGCTGCAATGCCTGCAGCGCCTCGGCCGGGGCCTCCAGCTGCACGTGTTCCAAGGTCACGCGCACCGGCACCAGCCCGGTCGAACGACCGAACAGGCGTACCTCGAGTTGTTCGGTCTGGCCTTCGACCAGATCCTCGAAACCGGCCGGAACGCCGCGCGCCGCGACCAAGGGCGTGGCCAACGACAGGGCGAGCGCGACCGCCAGCCGGGTGACGGCGGGTGCGGGAGATTTCATGGGGGTGTTACCGGAAGCGGCCGGCCCGGGGAGCGGGCCGGCGCGGCAGCAGACTTAGGGCTTCTGCACCAAGGCGATGGTGACGATGCCTTCGTAGGTACCGCCCTTGGCGATCGGCGCCTGGACGGTCTGCGCGATACGCAGCGGCATCGGAATCGATGCGCCCGGCAGCGCACCATCGAACAGATCGGACGCGGCGAAATCCTGCGCGGCCACGGTCAGCGCCTTGCCGTTGAGGCTGACGGTCAGCGGCACCGGGGCGCCACTGCCATCGGTGTTGAGCAGCTGCGGCGTGCTGCCGACGCGCACTTCGATGTCCTTGTCTTCATCGTTGGAGTAGACGCGCACCTGCTGCGACCACGGCACCAGGCCACTGACCGGGTTGTGGACCATGTTGACGACCGAATCCAGTGCGGTGCCATCGGCCTTCAGCAGGGCCAGGGTCGGGTCGACGTTGGCCCAGACCTTGATGTCGGCGTCGAAGGCATGGGCGGACAGCGAAACGGTGGCCAGCGCTGCAGCGAGCG
>NZ_QAIJ01000231.1:0-6979 GCF_003060985.1 Stenotrophomonas sp. HMWF023 | reverse complement strand
CGCCATCCCACAGGAAACCAGCTGTTGCTGTTGCTGTTGCTGCCCTGGCTTGAAGGCCTATGCGGGTGCCGGGCGCAGCCCGGCCGGCCCCGCCCATTTGCGCATGTAAACGCTTACAGCATTTTTCTGTAAAGGGTCATTTGCACGACACGTCGCTGCCATATTGCGCAGCAACATGCGTCGGCGCCGTTGCCGTGCTAAAAATCGCCCCGCCCATCGCTTAGATCGATCCAAGACGACAGCGCGATGGCCCGGAGTTGGGGAGCAAGACAGGACGTGCCGCGCTATCTGCCAGGCGCTCGTTGCATCTGCAGGGCGAAGGCAAGATCGGCATCACGAATTAGATCGATTCAAGTTTCCGCGTCAGTCAGTCACCGGATCAATCCAGGAGAGAGGGAGAGATGGCAATGAAGCATTCAACACGTACGCAAGGCCACGACGCGTTGTCGCTGGCCATCGCGCTGGCCTTGGCCGCCGCCGTCGCCCCGCTTGGCGCTTCCGCGCAGCAGGCGGCAACGACCGGCGCGCAGGACGCTACCACCTTGGACAGCGTCCAGGTCACCGGCTATCGCTACGCGATCGAAAAGAGCCTGCAGCAGAAGCGCGACGCCAACGCCGTGGTCGAAGTGATCACCGCCGAGGACGTTGGCAAGTTCCCCGACAAGAACGTGGCCGACGCGCTGCAGCGCGTGCCCGGCGTGGTCATCACCCGCAGCGGTGGCGAAGGCAAGTCGGTCAGCGTGCGCGGCCTCGCGCCCGACCTGACCCTGACCCAGTTGAACGGCAACTTCGTCGCTTCGTCGGAAACCAACAACGAAGCCACCCGCTCGTTCAACTACACGCTGCTGCCGTCGAACATGCTGTCCAGCGCCGAGCTGTTCAAGTCGCCGGAAGCGCGCATCGACGAAGGCGGCATCGGCGGCACGGTCATCCTGCACACCCGCCGCCCGCTGGATATGGAAGCCAATTCCGGCTACGTGAACCTGGAAGGCACCTCGTCCGATACCAGCCACGACGTCGATCCGCAGGTGTCGGCGCTGTACTCCTGGCACAGCAAGGACGAGCGCTTCGGCGTGCTGGTCGGCGTGACCCAGCAGAAGCGCACCAGCCGCACCATGGAAGCCAGCACCGAGGACTACCAGTGGTACGGCAACAACACCACCGCCCGCGATGCCAACGGCAACCTGCTGGAACAGGACGGCATCCACTACTGGTGGGGTCAGTCCGGTTTCAACAACCAGACCGGCAAGAACTACAGCGAGTTCTTCATGCCGACCTCGGTGAACTTCGCGGTGAAGGAAGAGAAGCGCGAGCGCAAGGGCGGCCAGCTGACGTTCCAGTTCAAGCCGATCGACAACCTTACCCTGACCGCCAACTACTTCCGCTTCGAGCTGCAGGGTGATTACACCCAGAACATGCTGAAGGTGCCGGAGTGGAACCTGGCCCGCTACAACGGCGATGGCAACTGGGCCGGTGGCCGCCTGCTCAACGGGCTCAGCTTCGACCCCAGCGGCAGCATCGTCACCGGTGCGCAGTACGAAAAGCTGGCCGGCAAGACCTACTACTGCAGTGAAGATGAAGCCGCAGCAGCCGGCATGAAGCCGGGCGGCTGGGGCCCGGACGACTGCACCATCCCTACCCCGCAGCTGACCGGTGGCTACAGCAAGGAAAAGGCACTCTCGCAGACCGCCGACCTGACCATCGATTGGGACATCAGCCCGCTGTGGAAGGCCTCGTTCACCGGTGGCCGCACGTGGTCCGAAGGCGGCCCGTCGATGAACTTCCGCATGTCTGCCAAGCCGCGCCGCAAGGTCGGCAATCAGTGGCAGTCGGGCAACCAGTACACCGCCTGGGACCTGACCGGCACGCCGTCAGTACAGTTCTCGCCGGACCTGCAGCAGCAGTTGATGGCCGGCATCGCCGAAGTTGATACCGGCTCGACCGATTCGTCGTGGATGCAGACCGAGGTCAAGCAGAACTACTTCCAGGCCGACGTCACCAAGATGTTCGAAGCCGGCTGGCTGGACTCGATCCAGTTCGGCGCCAAGTACCGTGACGGCCAGGTCCACCGCAACACCGGCAACACCTACTGGGTGTGCCCGGGCCTGGACCCGGCCGACTATGACAACAACCGCTACCAGGCCGGTTGCGATCCGACGGCAGGCAATGCCCAGCCGGGCTTCTTCCTGTCCAATCCGATCAGCAACATCACCGGTGGCTTCAACGCCAACGTGTTCCCGGGCATCAACTACCCGGCCTACATCGACTATCTCAACAAGACCTACGGCGGTTCGTACAACCGCACCGAGGAAGACTTCGTCTACGACGTCAACGAGAAGATCTACTCGGGTTACTTCCAGGCCAACTTCCGTACCGACCGCGTGCGCGGCAACGTCGGCGTGCGCGTGGTGCGCACCAAGCAGTTCGCCCAGTCCAGCGATTCGGTCGAGCGCTTCAACGACTACTTCGTGGACAACGCCAGCGGCGCACCGATGAGCTGCGATGATCCGGCCGCCGATCCGAACCTGCGCTGCCAGGGCGGCTTCGTGCGCCTGCCGGACAACCAGGTCCGCGACAAGGTCTACACGCTCAGCTCGCTGGACAAGACCTACACCGACTTCCTGCCCAGCTTCAACATCGCCTGGGACATCACCGACAACCTGGTGCTGCGTGGTGCCGCATCGAAGGTGATCGCCCGCCCGAGCTACACCTCCATCGCCTACCCGGGCGGCCTGCGCTACGTCAGCGAGGAATACAGCAACGACCGCCGCGTCGCTGGTGGCACCGACACCCCCGGCTGGTATGGCTCGGGCAGCAACAAGGCGCTGGAGCCGTTCGAGGCCGTGCAGTTCGACCTGGGTCTGGAGTGGTACTTCAAGCCGGGTTCGGTGGCTGGCGTGGCGCTGTTCCGCAAGAACGTGGACAACTTCACCGTGCCGGTGGTGCGCGACCAGCAGATGACCGTTGGTGGGCAATCGGTGACGGTGCAGAAGTATGAAACCCAGGCCAACGGCCGTGACGGTGTCTCGCAGGGCGTGGAACTGTACGGTCAGTACACCTTCGACTTCGGTCTGGGCGTGCAGGCCAACTACACCTACAACGACACCAACCTGGCCTCGATCGTGCTGGATGGCGAAGAGATCGGTTCCTCGCCGCTGGTGGGCAGCGCCAAGAACCAGGCCAACGTGACCGTGTTCTACGAGAACGAGAAGTTCCTGGCACGCGCCTCGTACAACCGTCGCGGTGAAGTGGTCGGCGGCCTCAACAACGGTCTCACCACGTACACCAAGCCCTACGACCAGCTCGATCTGAACGTGGCCTACAACCTGACCCCGGACTGGACCGTTACCGCCTCGGTGCTCAACGCCACCAAGTCCGAGTTGCGCAGCTATCTGGGCAACGACAGCCAGGCCCGCCTGCTGTCCAACATCTACGCCGGCCGCCAGCTGTACTTCGGCGTGAACTGGAAGTTCTAAGGCCTCACCCCCGCCTGCGGGCGGGGACGATCCTCCACGGCAGCCGCGCTGGTACAGGTGGCTGCCGTTTTTTGTGGCCCCTTCGCTCCGGGGAACGCTTGACCCTGCCATCGTTGCAAGGTGCACACTGCCTCTACCCCCAAGTGAATCGAAGGAGCTACAGATGGAATTCCATGTGGAAGGCATGACCTGCGGTGGCTGCGCGCGCAGCGTGACCAAGGCGATCGAACTGGTCGACCCGGCGGCAAGTGTGTCGGCAGACCCGGCCAGCCGCCGCGTGCAGGTGCAGACTTCGGCCAGCGAAGCGCAGATCGTCGCGGCACTGACCGAAGCGGGTTTCCCGCCGCGTACGGCCTGATCACGCTGCCAGTTGCATGAACAATGCCCGCCCCGTGCAATTGCCGGGGCGGGCATTTTCTTTTCCGCAGGTCTTCGTCAGGTCCTGCGCGCGCGCCTGCGTACCGCCCCTGAAGGCGCTGCAACCGGCGCAGCGCCCTCTTCGCCTTCGCCCAGCCGCTGCAGGATCGGGCACTCGGGTCGATCATCGCCGGCGCAGCAGCTGATCAGCGATTTCAGCGTATCGGCCATCTGCCGCATGTTCTCGATGCGCTGTTCCAGGTCATCGATATGCTGCTCGGCCAGGCGCTTGACGTCGGCGCTGTGGCGCGACGTGTCGTTCCACAGGCCCAGCAGGTCGGTGATCTCGGCCACCGAAAAGCCGAGATCACGCGCACGACGGATGAAACGCAGCCGATGCACGTCGGCCTGCGAATAGGCGCGATAGCCCGCGCCGGTGCGGTCAGCGGGCGGAATCAGGCCGATCTGCTCGTAGTAGCGGATCATCTTGGCCGACACGCTGGATGCCTTCGATGCTTCACCGATGTTCATGCAATCGCTCCTTCAGTGGGCCGCATGGGACGCGTCCGCCATCGGCGCCTGGAAGCGCCGCAGGCGCAGCGCATTGCCGAGTACGAACACACTGGACAGGGCCATGGCACCGGCCGCGAACACCGGCGACAGCAACACGCCCCATACCGGATACAGCGCACCGGCCGCGACCGGGATCAATGCGGTGTTGTAGGCAAAGGCCCAGAACAGGTTCTGGCGGATGTTGCCGATGGTCGCCTTCGACAGTGCGATGGCATTGGGCACGCCCTGCAGGTTTCCGGACATCAGCACCACGTCGGCCGACTCCACCGCGACGTCGGTACCGGTGCCGATGGCCAGGCCGACATCAGCCTCGGCCAGCGCCGGCGCATCGTTGATGCCATCACCGACGAACGCGATCTGACCGTAAGCCGCCTTCAACCGGCGCACTGCCTCCACCTTGCCTTCCGGCAGCACTTCGGCCACCACTTCATCGATGCCGAGCTGGCGGGCGATGGCCTGCGCGGTAGCGGCGTTGTCACCGGTGATCATGGCCACCTTCAGGCCAAGCTGGTGCAGGGCCGCAATGGCCGCCGGCGTACTCGGCTTGATCGGATCGGAGACTGCGATGATCGCCGCCAGGCGGCCATCGATGGCGGCATACAGCGGCGACTTTCCTTCGTTGCCCAGGCGATCGGCCCGCGCGGCGAAACTGCCGATGTCGACGTCCAGCGAACGCATGAAACGATCGGCGCCCACTTCCACGCGTGCGCCATCGACGGTGGCACGCACGCCCATGCCGGTCACCGACTCGAAATCAACCATCGCCGGCAGCGCCATGCCCTCCTCCGTCGCCGCCTCGACAATGGCGCGGGCGATCGGATGCTCCGAGCGCGATTCCACCGCTGCCACCCGTGCCAATACCTGTGCGCGATCGAAGCCATCGGCGATCTCCAGGTCAGTCAGCAACGGGCGGCCTTCGGTCAATGTACCGGTCTTGTCCACCGCCACCACCTTGGCGTCCTTCAACAGCTGCAGCGCCTCGCCCTTGCGGAACAGCACGCCCATCTCGGCACCGCGGCCGGTCCCGACCATGATCGAGGTCGGCGTCGCCAGCCCCATCGCACACGGGCAGGCGATGATCAGCACGGCCACCGCGTTGACCAGCGCGAAGGTCAGCGCCGGCGACGGCCCGAAGATCAGCCACACCAGGAAGGTAGCGAGGGCCGCCAGCATCACCGCCGGCACGAACCACAGCGTCACCTTGTCGACCACGGCCTGGATCGGCAGCTTGGAGCCCTGCGCCTGTTCAACCAGACGGATGATCTGCGCCAGCATGGTCTGCCCACCCACCGCCGTCGCACGCAGGGTCAGTGCGCCGTTCTGGTTGACGGTGCCGCCAACCACGCCGCTGCCGGCCGACTTCTCCACCGGGATCGGCTCGCCGGTGATCATCGATTCGTCGACGAAGCTGCGACCTTCAGTCACCTCACCATCCACCGGCACGCGCTCGCCGGGACGCACTTCCAGCAGGTCGCCCAGCAGCACCTCGTTGATCGGGATATCGACGATGCGCCCTTCGCGGCTGACGTGCGCCACCTTGGCCTGCAGGTTGACCAGGCGCTTGATCGCCTCTGACGTGCGGCCTTTCGCGCGCACCTCCAGGAACCGACCGAGCAGGATCAAGGCGACGATCACTGCCGCTGCTTCGTAGTAGACATTCACCGTGCCCGCCGGCAGCAGGTGCGGGATGAAGGTGGCCACGACCGAATAGCCGAACGCCGCAGCGGTACCCACCGCCACCAGCGAGTTCATGTCCGGCGCCAAGCGCAGCAGCGCCGGGAAACCCTTCTGGTAGAAGCGCCGGCCGGGAATGGCCAGGACCAGCGTGGTCAGCACGAACTGCAGGTACCAGCTGGCCTGGAGGCCGATCGTGGACATCACCCAGTGATGCATGCCGGGAATCAGGTGCGAGCCCATTTCCAGCACGAACACCGGTGCTGCCAGCACGCTGGCCAGGATCAGGTCGCGTTTCAGCGCCACCCGCTCGGCATCCTTCTTTTCCGCCGCTTCCTCATCGGCCTGGGTGCCGCCATCGATCGCGTGCGCCGCGTAGCCGACCTTGTCGATCGCCGCTACCAATGCGTCGATGCCGGCGACGCCGCGCACGGTTGCACGTTCGGTGGCCAGGTTGACGCTGGCCTGGCTGACGCCCGGCACCGCCAACAGCGCGCGCTCCACGCGCCCGACGCAGGATGCGCAGGTCATGCCTTCCACGGCCAGTTCGGTGGTCGCCGCCGGTACCTCATAACCCACTCTTTCCACCGCCTGGATCAAGGCGTCGCGGTCGATCGGGCCAGAGGAGCGGATGTCCGCACGCTCGGTGGCCAAGTTGACTGAGACGCTGGCGACCCCCTCGACCTTGGCCAGGGCCGCTTCGACCCGGCCAACACAGCTGGCGCAGGTCATGCCTTCGATCGGCAGGCTGAGGGTGGAAGTCGTCCCGGGGACGGCTGTAACGCTGGAGGTGCTCATGGCCTGGTTTCCCTGGTTCCATCTGGAGAGGTGACCAGCCTAGACCTTGCCATCGTGGGAAGGTCAAATCCACCCTACCGGGCCAACGGCCCATCCACGCA